>CANGRU010000001.1 GCA_947456315.1 Beijerinckiaceae bacterium
TATGGACATAGACATCGTGGGGCACTTTCACGCCGCGCATTTCTGGGCGGAAATGTTCGTTCTGATACACGATGTCTTGCGGGATGATGCCGGCCTTGATGACCTCGCCCTTGCCGTAAATATCGGCCAGAAACATGTTCAGCACTTTGACGCGCGGTTTGAGGCCGGCTTCCAGCCGTGTCCATTCGGAGCGGCCGAGCACGCGCGGGATGATGTCGAAGGGGATCAGGCGTTCCGTCGAATCCTTGTCGCCATAGACAGCGAAGGTGATGCCGATGCGCCGGAACATGAGTTCGGCTTGGCTGCGGCGCGAGGCCAGAAGTTCGGGCGGGGCCGAGGCCAGCCAGTCATTGACCCGGTCATAAACCGCACGCGGCAAGCCGTCGGGCTTGGTCATTTCATCGAAAAAGCGCCCATTGGCCACTGACTGCACTCCAGACCCACTGAAACGTTTCATCAAAAGCTAAGCAAGCCAAGTGCCATTCGGAATGGCGGGTGCGCCTGTTCTCTGGGCGGTGTTTTTCTACAACTAAGGGAGAAGGCTGGTGCAATAACAGGCAGGGGCTCCGTTTGGCTGCCCGATTAGGGGCTCTGGCTGCCTCTCTCTTGTGCAGATGCTCCAACGCCTCAAAGGGGGCATTTGAGGGGTTGAGGGCGGAAGAGGGGGCTTGCGCTCGGGGCATGCCCAAAAGCAAAGTGGGCTCAAGACGATGGTCGAGGCAAGGGCATTGGTGCGTTGCCCGTTTATGACGTTTAGGTGCGACTGCGGTCTTTGGCCGCGAATCAAGGCCAAATGGGCACAAATGCTTGCCTCTGCCTTGGAATTGGTTCACTGCTGATCCATCCATTTTGCAAGGCGTAAGCCCTAACAATGGAACTGCCGCGCGCCAGAGCCCCAAGGCCGGGGCGGCACCCCCTCGATTTGCAAATCTTGCAGGCTCCTCCCTGCTTTTCGGTGATTCATGAAACGCAAAACTGCTCTTGTCACAGTGTCCGCTGGTTTGGCCTTTGTGATTGTCGGCCTCGCCATTTTCCAATTTGTTGCCAAGCCTCAAATTGTGAAGGGCATCATTGCGGGCATGCCGCGTCCGGTGCCGGCTGTGGCAGTGGCAGAAGCCAGGACCGAGACATGGCAGACGCGCATCGCGGCCATCGGCACATTCCGTGCGGTGCAGGGCATTGATGTTTCCCCGCAAGTGGGTGGCGTGGTGCGCACCATCAATTTCGAATCCGGACAAGATGCACAAAAGGGCCAGCTGCTTGTGCAAATCGACGATTCCGTTGAGCAGGCGGATCTCAAATCCAATCTCGCGACATTGCGCAATGCTGAATTGGCGCTGGAGCGTCAGCGCCAGTTGATCACTGGTGGTTCAACCGCCACTGCACAGGTCGACTCAGCTTTGGCTGCGCGTGACTCGGCTGCGGCGGCCGCGGATCGCACGCGCGCACTCATTGCGCAGAAAGCATTGGCTGCTCCCTTTGCGGGTCGTCTGGGTCTGCGCAAGATTGATGCGGGCCAATATATCCAGCCCGGCACTTCGATTGTGACGCTGCAGCAGCTGGATCCGATTGATGTCGATTTCCCTGTGCCCGAGCAGGATATTGCACGCGTTGCCGTTGGCCAGCCGATTGAAATTGTCGTCGATGCCTTTGAGGGCAAAACGTTTGCCGGCAAAGTCACATCGATTGATGCCCGCGTCAGCATTGAAGCCCGCACCATTCTTGTACGCGCGCAAGTGAGCAACCCGCAGACCGAATTGCGCCCCGGCATGTTTGCCAATGTCGCGCTTCTGGTCGGCAAAGGTGTTGATGTCATCACACTGCCGCGCACCTCTGTCACGTATTCGCTGTATGGCGACACGGTCTATGTCGTGAAGCCGCAGCCGGCGCCGGATGGTAGCGCGCCTGCGCCAGCTGACCAGCCGATGATTGCCGAGCGTCATGTGGTCAAAACCGGCGATACGCGTGGTGATCGTGTGTCCATTCTCAGCGGCGTGGCTGCTGGCGAACGTGTGATTACAGAAGGTCAGCTGAAGCTGCAGCCCAATGCGCGTGTGCGTATTGACGAGGCGGGTGGCTTGAAAGCCCCCGCCACATTGCAGCGCCAGTAAGGAGCGCCGCAGATGACGTCGTTCACAGACCTTTTCATCCGGCGCCCGGTTCTTTCGACCGTCGTCAGTCTGCTCATTCTGCTGGTTGGCCTGCAGGCCGCGTTCAAGCTGCAAATCCGGCAATATCCGGAATTGTCGCAAACAACGATCACCATCACCACGGTCTATCCCGGCGCCAATGCGGATTTGATCAAGGGTTTCATCACGGTGCCGATCGAGCAGGCGGTGGCCAGCACCGAAGGCATCGACACGCTGATTTCCAATTCGCAGCAAAACACCTCGCTGATCACGCTCAATCTGCGCCTCAACGCCAATCTGGATCGCGCGGTCTCGGACGTGCTGACCAAGTTGCAGCAGGTGCGCTCCGTTCTGCCGCGCGAAGCCAATGACCCGATTGTCGTCAAGCAGACGGGCCAAGGCTATGCGCTCATGTATATGAGCTTCAATTCCAAGGTTCTCTCGGCCTCTCAGATTACCGATTACATCACGCGTGTTGTGCAGCCGCGTTTGCAGACCATTGATGGTGTGGGCAATGCGCAGATTCTGGGTGGCCAGACTTTTGCGATGCGCATCTGGTTGGATCCGGATCGCATGGCCGCGCGCGGTGTCACGCCGGTCAATGTGCGTGATGCACTGGCCAGCAATAACTTCGTCTCGGCAGCGGGCCAGATCAAAAGCGAATTCACCCAGACCAGCATCAATGCGCTGACCTCACTGTCGAGCCCCCAAGCCTTTGGCGATCTTGTTGTCATTGCGCGGGGCGACAGTTTGATCCGCTTGTCATCGATTGCCGACATCGAGCTTGGCCCGCAAGCGGTTGATGCTTCGTCTGTGTTTGACGGGCTTAAAGCGGTGTTTGTCGGCGTCTATGCGACGCCTTCGGCCAATCCGCTGACCATGATCGACAAGGTGCGCGCGGCTTTCCCTGATATCCAGGCACAATTGCCCTCGGGCATTGAAGCAGCCATTGCCTATGACGCGACAGAGTTCATCCGCTCGTCGATCTATGAAGTAGCAAAAACCCTGCTTGAAGCGGCCGTGATCGTCGTCATCGTGATCTTCCTCTTCCTTGGCAATTTCCGCTCCACCATGGTGCCGGTTGTCACCATCCCGCTGTCTCTGGTGGGTGTGATGATCGCGCTCATGCTGATGGGCTATTCGATCAATCTGCTCACGCTATTGGCGCTGGTCTTGGCCATCGGTCTTGTGGTCGATGACGCGATTGTTGTGGTCGAAAATATCTACCGCCATATCGAAGAAGGCATGACGCCGTTCGAGGCCTCCATCAAGGGCGCGCGCGAAATTGCCTTGCCGGTTATTTCCATGACAATCACATTGGCTGCTGTTTATGCGCCGATCGGCTTTGTCACGGGTATTACAGGCGCTTTGTTCCGTGAGTTTGCTTTCACGCTGGCGGGTGCGGTGATTGTGTCGGGCTTTGTTGCGCTGACGCTGTCGCCGATGATGTGCTCGAAGCTGCTGCGCCCACCGGCTGAAGACCACAATCAATTCGTCGCTTTCCTCGACAGGCTCTTCGACAATCTGCGCAAGCGCTATGAAAGCCGTCTCAGAAAGTCACTGGATTTCCGCGCCATGACCATGCTGGTTCTGGTGGGTGTGCTGGGCCTGACGGCTGTCATGTATGCCTCGACCCCGAAAGAGCTGGCGCCCGAAGAAGATCAGGGCATTCTCTTCCTGCTGGTCAAGACGCCGCAATATGGCAACCTTGATTATCTCGAGCAGTCGACAGATGCGCTCTACAAGATCTTGGATTCCATCCCCGAGAAGAGCCATGTCTTCACCATCAATGGCTCGGGTGGTGTGCGTCAGGCTTTTGTCGGTCTGTTGTTGAAGCCGTGGGACCAGCGCAAGCGGTCGCAGAAGCAGGTTTTGCAGGAATTGCAGGGCCGCATTTCCTCCATCACCAGTGCGCAGGTTCTGGCCTTTGCACCGCCCGCATTGCCCGGCTCGACGGGTGGGCCGCCGCTGCAATTCATCATCCGCTCGACAGGTGATTATCAATCGCTCGCCACTGTGCTCGACCAGATGCAAACAGCAGCGCGTGAAAGCGGCATGTTCATCTTCATCGACGGTGATTTGAAGTTTGATACGCCGCAGATCGAATTTTCGATTGATGCCGACAAGGCCAACCGCCTTGGCATCCGCATGCAGGATGTCGGCAATTCGCTCTCGACATTGCTGGGCGGCAATTACGTCAACCGCTTCAATCTCTATGGGCGTTCTTATCAGGTCATTCCGCAAGTGCCGCGCCAATATCGCGCCACCGCTGATTGGCTAACGCGCTACCAGATCCGCACGGGCACGGGTGATTTGGTGCCGCTCGCCACAATCGCCACGGTCAATTCGACCGTGCAGCCCAATGCTTTGACCTCGTTCCAGCAGCTCAATTCGGCAACGCTCTCGGGCGTGCCGTTTCCGGGCCGCACATTGGGTGAGGCCATCGACTTCCTGACCGAGAAATCAAAAGAAGTTTTCCCCGAAGGCTATACGTATGATTTCAACGGCGATGCGCGCCAATATGTGCAGGAAGGCTCGGCCCTGACGGTGACCTTCATCTTTGCTCTGATCGTCATCTTTTTGGTGCTGGCCGCGCAGTTCGAAAGTTTCCGCGATCCGCTGATCATTCTGATTGCGCTGCCGACGTCGATTTTCGGCGCGCTGCTGCCACTCAATCTGATGGGCATTGTCGGGGCGGCCTCGATCAACATCTACACGCAGATCGGCTTGGTGACGCTGATCGGGCTCATCACCAAACACGGCATTCTGATGGTGGAGTTTGCTAACAAGCTGCAAGTCGAGCAGGCCTATTCGCGCCGCGAGGCGATTGAACATGCCGCGGGCGTGCGTCTGCGCCCGATCCTGATGACCACTGCCGCCATGGTGGTGGGCATGGTGCCGCTCATTCTGGCATCTGGTGCAGGTGCACGCAGCCGCTTCGACATCGGCCTCGTCATTGCCATGGGCATGGCGGTGGGCACGCTGTTCACGCTGTTCATCACGCCGGCGGTCTATACGTTCATCGCCCGCGACCACAGCCATGATCGGGAGAAGGAGGCGGGCAAGGCACCGCCAACCGCGCCCGAGCTGGCCGGACCCAAGGCGGTCGACTAGGCCGGAAGGATTGGATTTTTGAGCTGGGCCGGGTTAAACCCCGGCCCGGTTTCGTTTGTGGCGCCCGCGCGCCGTTAGACCCTGAAAGCACCCATGGCCCAGCCCGATCCCGTCAGTCGGCGGCGCACCTTCGCGATCATCTCGCATCCGGACGCCGGTAAGACCACACTCACTGAAAAGCTTCTGTTGTTTGGCGGTGCCATTCAGCTGGCGGGTGAAGTGCGCGCCAAAGCCAACCGGCGCCAGACGCGCTCCGACTGGATGGGCATTGAGCGCGAGCGCGGCATTTCCGTTGTCACCTCGGTGATGACCTTTGAATATGAAGGCAATGTCTTCAACCTGCTTGATACACCGGGCCATGAAGACTTTTCGGAAGACACCTATCGCACGCTCACCGCGGTCGATTCCGCCATCATGGTGATCGATGCGGCGAAGGGCATCGAAGCGCGCACGCGCAAATTGTTTGAAGTCTGCCGTTTGCGTGACATTCCGATTGTCACCTTCATCAACAAGATGGATCGTGAAACGCGCGACCCTTACGATCTCCTGGACGAAATCGAAAAGACGCTGGCGCTCGATTGTGCGCCCGTCACCTGGCCGATTGGTCGGGGCCGTGATTTCAAGGGCACTTATGATTTGCGCAAGTCGCAGATTCGCGTGCTCGACAGTGAAGATGGTCCGCGTGCCGTCAATGGTCCGACTGATCCCTCGATTGCCGCACTCTTGCCAGGGCATGAGCGGGCGGCCTTTGTCGAAGAATTGTCACTCGCCACTGAAGCGCTGAAGCCCTTTGATAAAGCGGCTTTTCTGGAAGGTCATCTGACCCCCGTCTATTGGGGTTCGGCCTTGCGCACCTTTGGCGTGCAAGATCTGATTGATGGTCTGGGCGAGTTTGCGCCACCACCGCGTGCGCTGGATGCGGCCACCCGCAAGGTCGAGCCGCGTGAGCCGAAGATGAGCGGCTTCGTGTTCAAGATCCAAGCGAATATGGATCCCAACCATCGCGATCGCATTGCTTTCATGCGCGTGTGCTCGGGCAAGCTGACGCGTGGCATGAAGGCCAAGCTCGTGCGCACCGGCAAGCCGATGGCGCTCAATGCGCCGCAATTCTTTTTCGCTCAAGAGCGCGCCATTGCAGATGAGGCCTATGCCGGCGATGTGGTGGGTATCCCCAATCACGGCACCTTGCGCATCGGCGACACGCTGACCGAGGGCGAGGATATTGTGTTTCGCGGGGTGCCCAGTTTCGCGCCCGAAATTCTGCGCCGCGTGAAGCTTGGCGATGCGATGAAGGCCAAAAAGCTGCGCGAAGCTTTGCAGCAGATGGCAGAAGAGGGTGTCGTGCAGGTCTTCGTGCCCACTGATGGCTCCGGCGCCATTGTGGGCGTCGTGGGCGCCTTGCAGCTTGATGTGCTCTCGGAGCGCTTGCAGGCCGAATACGGCCTGCCCGTGTCTTTCGAGCCGTCGCGCTTCGAACTGTGTCGCTGGGTGACGGCACAGGATGGGGCTGAACTGGAGAAATTCCGTCGGGCCTTCTCCTCCTCCATTGCCGAGGATCTTGATGGGGCGCCGGTCTTTTTGGCGCCCTCCGCCTGGTCCTTGCGCTATGAAGAGGAAAAGTGGCCGACGATCACTTTTTCCGACATTAAGGATTACCAGAAACAGTCTGCCTGAGGCGGCGGGATCTGTGCTATAGACGCCTCGCATTTGAACGATGAGGCGACGGACCTATGGCGACTATTTTGCCGATCATTATGTGCGGGGGCTCCGGGACCCGCATGTGGCCGGAATCACGGGAGAGCTTTCCCAAGCAATTCCTCCAGCTCACCGGACCTCTGTCGACCTTCCAGACGACCGCCGTCATGCTGGCGGGCGCGGCCCAATTCGCCCGCCCCATCGTCATCACCAATACGGATTACCGCTTCCTCGTCGCTGAACAGCTGGCGCAGGTGAAGGTCGATGCCGAGATCGTGCTGGAGCCGGTGCGTCGCGATTCAGGGCCGGCTGTCGCCGCCGCTGCCGAGATCGCCTTCCAGCGTGATCCAGAAGCCATTGTCATCATCATGGCGGCAGACCATGTCGTGCGTGATCGCGATGGTCTTGTGGCTTTGTGCGTCAAGGCCGCCGAAGTGGCAGGCCAGGGGCGCATTGTGACGCTCGGCATCAAGCCGACGCATCCCGAAACCGGTTATGGTTATATCCAGCCCGGTGAGGTGATTGCTGGCGATGTGCGCAAGCTCGCTGCTTTCGTCGAAAAGCCTGATGCCAAGACGGCACAGAGCTATCTCGACAAGGGCTATTTGTGGAACTCCGGCAATTTCATTTTCTCCGCCGCCACCATGCGCGAGGAGATTGCGCATTTCGAACCTGCGATGGCAGAGGCTTGCGCGGCAGCCGTGACCAAGGCCCAGCGCGATTTGCAATTTCTCGTGCTCGATCGTGCATCGTTTGAAACAGCGACCAAGAAATCGATCGATTACGCCGTAATGGAGCGCACCGACAAAGCAGCCGTCATTCCCGCAGATATTGGCTGGTCGGATATTGGCACATGGTCGGCGGTGCGCGATCTCAGCGCACAGGATGGCAATGGCAATGCGCTGACAGGCGAGTCCTTTGTGCTCGACGGCAAAAACAATCTCGTGCGCTCGGACGGGTTGCTCACCACGGTGGTGGGTCTCGACAATATCATTGTGGTTGCTACGCAAGATGCGGTGCTGGTGGCCCATGCCGATGCGGCGGCGCGGGTGAAAGATCTCGTTGAACAGCTCAAGCAGCAAAAGCGCCCCGAGGCGCAAGAGCATAAGCGCGTCTATCGTCCATGGGGCTATTACCAGTCGGTCGATAGCGGCGCGCGCTATCAGGTGAAGCGTATTGTCGTGAAGCCGGATGGTCGCTTGTCCCTGCAAAAGCACCACCACCGCGCCGAACACTGGATTGTGGTCAAGGGCACAGCCGAAGTCACGGTCGATGATTCTGTGCGTCAGGTGCATGAAAATGAATCGATCTATCTGCCCATCGGCTGCACGCATCGACTCGTAAATCCGGGTAAGATCAACCTTGAGTTGATCGAAGTGCAGACGGGTTCCTATCTGGGTGAAGATGACATCATTCGCATGGAAGATGTTTACAATCGCAGCTGAGCAAAATCTGTCTGCACGAGCCACCTTGATCAGAGGGGCTATGGCAAGGCGCATTTTGCATGGTGTGCTGATAGGTCTGATGGTGTTTTCTTGGGCATTGCCCGCAAAAACATTGGCGCAGTCTCAGGCCTTCGACTTTTACGTCTTCGCCTTGTCGTGGTCGCCGGGCTTTTGCGCTCTGGAGGGCGAGGCGAAGGGGCGTGCGCAATGTGCGTCGGGTGCGCGCACCGGTTTTGTCGTGCATGGCCTTTGGCCGCAGGCTGGCTCGGACTCCGCCATTGATTGTCCGGCCGGCCAGCACCCCGTTCCGCGGGCTTCGCTTGAGGCCGCGCGTGACCTGTTTCCGGATGAGGGTCTGGCGCGTTATCAGTGGCGCAAGCATGGTGGGTGTAGCGGACTTGCTCCATCAGCTTGGTTTGAAGATGTCCAACGCGCGCGGGCGGTGGTTGCGTCCCCGCCGGATTTGACGGCGCTGCGTCAGGATATGCGTCTGGAGCCGGACGATATTTTGCGAAAATTTCGTGATATCAATCCGCGCCTGCGTCCGGGCATGGCTGCTGTGTCTTGTCCGCGCGATGTTTTTCAGGAAATTCGCATTTGCATGAGCGCTGACCTGCGTGATTTTGTGCCCTGTCCGCAAGTCGTTCGGCAATCCTGTCGGGCACGATCCATTCTTGTGAAAGCACCGATATGAATTATCGCCACGCCTATCATGCGGGCAATTTTGCCGATGTGTTCAAACATGCGCTGCTGGCGTTGATGATCGATTATCTCAAGCGCAAGGAAACAGGCTTTCGCTATATCGACACCCATGCCGGTCCCGGCTTTTATGATCTGGCAGGCAGTGAGGCGGCGCGCACCGGCGAATGGATTGATGGCATAGGACGAGTTGCGAAAGAGACTTTTGCGCCAGAAATTGCCGCGATTCTGGCGCCTTATCTGGATGCGCTGGGCCCCAATGCTACGCGTTATTATATGGGTTCGCCCGCTCTCGCGCAGTCGCTTTTGCGCAAGCAGGATCGGCTCACCTGTTGCGAATTGCATCCGGATGATTTCCGCGCGCTGGAGCGCAATATGGGGCGCGACAATCGTCTGCGTCTGCTCAATGAAGATGGCTATCGGGCGCTCAAAGGTCTGGTGCCGCCCACCGAGCGGCGCGGACTTGTGCTGATTGATCCGCCTTTTGAAGAGCGCGATGAATTTGAGGTCATGGAAGAGGCGCTTGCCAAGGCGTGGCGCAAATGGCCGACCGGTATTTTTGCGCTCTGGTATCCGGTGAAAGATCTGCGCGCTGTCTCGCAATTTGTGGCCCGGCTGAAAGCCCGCGAGATCCCGCGTATTCTGCGGCTTGAATTGATGGTCGAGCCGATCCGCACACAAGGCCCGCTCTCGGCCACGGGGCTGATTGTGGTCAATCCGCCTTATATGCTGGAGCAGCAGGCGCGCCAGCTTTTGCCCGTGTTGGCCAGAGTGCTGGCGCGTGGACCGGGTGCGACATCCTGGGTGGAACAGGTGACCGGCGAAGCGCTTGCCTGAGCGTCTGCTGGTTGCGATAAGATCAACAAAGGTTTCGGGAGGACACACAATGAAATTACGTTATGGCGCCGCATCACCCTTCGCGCGCAAATGCGCATTGGGAGCTCATGTTTTGGGGCTGGCTGATCGCGTGACCTTGGTCGATAACACCAATGATCCGGGCGATGCCATTCGCTCGCGCAATCCGTTGAACAAGATTCCCATGTTGCTGACAGATGACGGCATGGCTGTGTTCGATAGTCCCGTCATTCTGGAATATCTCGATCATGTGGCGGGCGGAGGCAAAATTCTGCCCAAGGAGGCCGCGCCGCGTTTCCGCGCCTTGATCCAGCAAGCGCTGGCCGATGGCCTGATGGATGCTGCTATTCTCGTGATGTATGAGGGCCGCTTCCGCGAGCCCGAGCAACATTCCGACAAATGGGTCGCCATGCAGCAGGGCAAAGTCGACAAAGCTTTGGCCGCACTTGAGGCTGATGTGCCCGGTGATGAGGTGAGCGTTGGCGCCATCACCATCGCTTGCGCCTTGGGCTATCTCGATTTCCGCTTCAAAGGTGAATGGCGCATCAAACATCCCAAGCTGGCCGCTTGGCAGGATGGGTTCCGCGCCCGCGTGCCGGGTTTCGACAAGACGCAGCCGTCAGGCTGAGTTTAGATAAGAGCCAAAGAAAAAGCCCGGCGGGATGACCGCCGGGCTTTCTTGTTGTGGTCGTCTTTTGACGATTAGAACTTGTAGTTCACGCCGGTGCGGATGGCGCTGGTGTTCGAACCAGCTGTCGTCACGTCGGTGAGGTTGTAGTTCTTGTCGCTGAGGTGGCTGTAGAGATATTCAGCCTTGGCCGACACGTTGTTGGTGAAGGCATATTCAATGCCTGCGCCTGCAGCATAGCCATTTTCCCACTTCGAGCCCGAGCCTGCAGTGGTCGTGACCTTGTTGTTGCCGCCAGCGTAACCGGCTGTGCCGTACACGAGAGCGCGATCAACCGCGACACCAGCGCGGGCACGAACCGTGCCGAACGAGGTGATCTTGGCTGAATTGGTGCCGGTGGAGCCGTTGACGTTGGTCTTGGCGAGGTCGCCTTCGACGCCGACAACGATGTTGTCGATCTGCTGGTTGTAGCCAACCGTGCCGCCGACTGTGTAGCCGTTGATGTCGCCAACAGCCGACTTGGCCGAAGCGGATTCCTTGCCGAAGCCGTAGCCGGCGTTCAGGCCAGCGTAGGCGCCGGTCCAGTTGAAAGACTTATAGGCAGGGGCCGGGGCGGCAGCAGCGGTGCGGCGCGGCAGATCAGCAGCCATGGCAGTGCCAGCGAGAGCAGTGGCGACAACGGCGCCTGCGAAAATCGACTTGAACATATGCTTACTCCTCTTCACGCCGGCTGAATACGCGCCAGCGATATGACCTTCATGTAAGGTTTCAGGGGTTACTAAATCCTAACCACCGAGCATTGCTTTGTTGTTTTTGAATAAGGCGAGACTATGTTCAAAGAAGAGTGAACAAGTAAAACATGATTCATTTCGATGTTTTGCTGTTAACCATGACTAATTCTATTGGTTAGGCGCATGAAACCTTTTGAATATCTCAAGAAGACTTCGAAATAGTGTGCTTAATGAAGTGTTAAATGCGATTGTTGCTAAGTTGAAACCCTGCTTTTCCGTGGCAGGGGCAATCTTTTTATTGAAAAGCTCTTGTCGTCACGCTGCGTTGCAACAGTTAAACTGTGAATGAGGAACAAGGAAAAAGCATGAGCCAGGATCTTCAGGGCATTCGGAACGCGCTTGTTACGGGCGCTGCACGGCGTATCGGCCGCGCCATTGCTCTGCGTCTGGCGGGTGAGGGCTATGGTCTGGCGCTTCACTCGAGCTTGCGCTCTGCGTCTGATGCCGAAGCCTTGGCAGACGAAATCCGCCGTGCAGGTGGCCGTGCACAGGTTGTCACGGGTGATCTCAGCCGTGCCGAGGATGTCGCAGGTTTGCTCGGCAAAGCCGCTGCCGCCATCGGGCCGCTGAGCCTGCTCGTCAACAATGCCTCGCTCTATGAGCCCGATGTGCCGGGCGCTTTTGATGGTGCCTTCTTTGATCGGATGATGGCGGTCAATTTGCGTGCGCCCTTGCAGCTGGCTTCAGACTTTGCCGCAGCTCTGCCGGCAGAGGCGCGGGGGGCTGTGATCAACATCATCGATCAAAAAGTCTGGCGGCTGAACCCGCGCTATTTCTCTTACACGCTGAGCAAGAGCGCCTTCTGGACGGCGACGCAAACCATGGCGCAAGCCTATGCGCCGCGCATCCGCGTCAATGCGGTGGGGCCGGGGCCTGTGCTGCCAAATCATCTGGAAGGTGAAGCCGGCTTTCTGCGCGAGGCGTCTGCCGTGCCTTTGGGTGCAAGTGTAAGCCCGGATGAAATAGCCGACGCTGTGATTTATCTCGTGCATGCGCGCAGTGTGACGGGGCAGATGATCGCCGTGGATGGTGGTCAACATCTGGCGTGGAAAACGCCGGATGTGCCGGAGCATTAATCAGCGGTCGGCAAGCGGCGGATGGTGAATTCAATCTGGCCGTCAGCCAGTTCACGCCAGCTTTCAATTTCCGTCATATAGGCTTGTTTGGGGAAGGCGCTGAACCATTCGCGGGCTTTTTCGCGTGCTGCATCACGCGGCAGGGTAAAGGTCTCGCGCCGGAACGCACTTGGACCCTGATCACGCGCGCGCCGTGTGCTGCGCGCGCGCTGTGACAGCGAGCGGGCCAGATCGGCGGGCATTTTGCGGTCGTAGGCCATTGCGGGTCTCGGCATCCAACGAGGCCTGAGTTTAGCGCTTTGCTCCCGCACTTGGGAGTCATTTTGCGCGTGCCGTTAGGGCCTGTGTCACAATTTGCGCAAAGACCTCGGGGTTTTCGGGGAAGCCTTTCAGAATCCATTGCTTTTCGATCTCGTCGAGCATGTCGCCAATGGCCTTGCCGGGGCTCATGCCGCGCGCCAAAAGGTCTGCGCCACTGATGGGCAATTTGGGTTCGGCCAAGACGAGTGCTTGCGCGCAAGCCTCTTCAAAGCCCGCCAGCCTCAGCGCATCGCAGGTTGCTTGCCGCCCAAAGTGCAGCAGGCAGATGCGGATGTGATGTGTGTCAGGCGCTGTTGCGCGGGAGATTTTTTCTGATGCTTCAGCCGCACGGGATAATCTTTGCGTGTCCGCATTGGATAAGCGCAAAAAATCTTGCAATCGCGCCGCGTCTTCGCGTTTCAGCACGGATAATGCCAAGAGCTTTAAAATGGCATCGCAATCATGGGGCATGCGTGCCAGGCGGGTTGTGCAATAGACGCCGCCGATGAGCGGCAGGACAAGCCCGAGCCCGCTCATGAGCGCAAGGGTGTCGGCGGCACCTTCTGTCTCAAGCAGTTTCATCAGCTCTGCGCGCACACGCTCGCGCGACAAGCCGCTCAAGCCATGGCGCTGGTGCACAATGGCCTCAAGCGCCGCAGGGTCAGCGGTGTTTTCTGCAAAAGCGGCATGAAAGCGGAAATAGCGCAGGATGCGCAGATAATCTTCGCGGATGCGGGTCGCCGGATCGCCGATAAAGCGCACATGGCGTGTTTCAATATCGCGCATGCCATCGGCGTAATCATGCACGAGGCCATCGGCCCCCACAGACAATGCATTGAACGTGAAATCGCGGCGCAGGGCATCTTTTTCAAAGTCACGGCCGAAAAGAACCGTCGCGCGCCGCCCGTCCGTGTCGACATCTTCGCGCAAGGTGGTGATCTCGAACGGCACATGATCGACAATCACTGTGACGGTGCCGTGGTCGATGCCTGTGGGCACGCTTTTGAGTCCGGCCTGTGCGGCGCGCGCCATCACCACATCGGGCGTGGCTGTGGTTGCCAGATCGATTTCATGAACCGGCTTGCCCATGAAATGATTGCGCACCGCACCGCCGACCACGCGCAGCTCCTCGCCATGACCATCAAGCGCGGCAAAGAGGCGCTGCACATGGGGATCGTCAAGGAAAGAAGGCGTGCTGATCTTCACGCATAGAGCCTTTCGTGAAGATTGCGGATGATCCCCGCTGTCACGCCCCAGATATTTTTCCCGCCATAAGGCATGACATGGAAATGACGCGTCACGCCTTCGCGTGTGCGCGATTCCTGTGCGTGGTTGGTCGTGTCCATCAAAAAGCGCAGCGGCACTTCAAAAGCTTCTTCCACTTCTGTTTGGTTGATGGTGAGTGCAAAAGGTGTGCGCACTTCAGCCACAAGCGGCAAGATGCGAAAGCCCGAATGGGTGAGATAGGCATCAAGAAAGCCCAAGGGCGTCACCAGATCGGGTGACAGGCCGATCTCTTCCTGGGCTTCGCGCAGAGCGGCGGCAGCGGCACTCTCGTCTTCCGGGTCGATGCGTCCGCCCGGAAAAGCGACCTGACCCGCATGGCGGCGCAAGGCGAGTGAGCGGCGTGTCAGCAGCACATGTGTTTCGTCGCCCCGCGCAATCAGGGGAATGAGCACGGCGGCGGGTGTGGCCGTTGCGGCCAGCCCGTCTTTGTAAAGATCGGGATTGAGCACATGGTCACCGCGATGCGGGATGTGTCGCGGGTCCGTCGCACTCACGGGCAGATCAAGCGACAGGCGCGCGCGGGCGCGGGCGCGCACATCGCTGGCGGAGAAAGGCGCATGGTCCTTGATCTCGCTGGGGCCGGTCATGATGATATGCCTGTTCCGATTGTGAAAAACGTCTCTCCTGATGCCACGACGGTCTCTTCGCGTCCATTCACCAGACGGGTGTCTGCCCGCGCCAGCAGATCAAAGGTCACAGCGCGGGTCAGGAGCGCCCAGAGGTCGCCGCGCACCCGTAGATAGGGTTTGAGTCCGTCTGCCGCGCCCTGTTCGAAGCGCAAGGGATGGTCGGCGCCAGCCGTCACCTCCTCGTCGAGATTGGTGCGAAAAATGAGCCGGCCATCCTCCATTCGCAGGTCGACGGCCAGAAAGGGCGCGTCCTCAACCTCGACGGGTACTTTTTCAACCGGTGTCACAAGAAAATGACCATCGGCCTCGCGCCGGAGAACAGAGGCGAAGAGCTTGACGAGGGCGGGGCGGGAAATGGCCGAGTTTTGATAGTGCCAGATGCCGTCACGCGTGATTTTCAGCCCGATATCAGCGCAAAGGGGCGGATTCCACGCTTGTGCAGGCGGCAGGTCGGTCGATTGCGCAGCGGCAGCCGCAACGGCGTCCAGCCGAGCTTTCCCTGTCTGCGCCATGATGCGACCATCCTCTCGTGTGGAACTGTGGGGCTAGTGCATCGACATTGCCGCCCCGCGACCTAAACTAACAAGATCAGGTTGAAACGGGAACCGTCACAATCGGTCAGGCGGGGGGATCAGGGATCATGCAGGACAAGAGCGCCACCTCACTCGATGCCGCCATCACCCGCTCGGCAGAAGCCGCCCTTGAGCGTGTGGGTGCTGCGCGTGCCGCCATCGGCACGGTGATCTTCGGTCAGGAGCGCGTGGTCGAGGAAACATTGGTCACGCTGATTGCGGGTGGTCATGGTTTGCTTGTCGGTGTGCCGGGGCTCGCCAAGACCAAGCTCGTCGAGACGCTGGGCACCGTGCTGGGCCTCGATGCGCGGCGCGTGCAATTCACGCCCGATCTGATGCCGTCCGATATTCTGGGTTCGGAAATTCTCGAAGAAGGTGCGGATCGTGCGCGGGCCTTTCGCTTTGTGAAGGGCCCAATCTTTGCGCAATTGTTGATGGCCGATGAGATCAACCGCGCCAGCCCGCGCACGCAATCGGCTTTGCTGCAGGCCATGCAGGAATATCATGTGACGGTCGCAGGAGAGCGGCACGATCTGCCAAAGCCCTTCCATGTGCTCGCCACACAAAACCCGTTGGAGCAGGAAGGCACCTATCCGCTACCCGAAGCCCAGCTTGACCGTTTTCTCATGCAGATCGATGTGTCTTATCCCGACCGCGCGGCGGAACGACGCATTCTCATCGAGACAACAGGTGAAAACGATGTGCGCTTGCGCGCGGCTATGAGCGCGGATGATCTCATGGCGACACAGCGCCTTGTGCGCCGCTTGCCTGTGGGCGAGCGTGTGGTCGATGCCATTCTTGATCTCGTGCGCTCGGCGCGTCCGGGTGAAGGCGGGCATGAGGTGACGCAATATATTGCCTGGGGGCCGGGCCCGCGCGCGGCACAAGCCTTGATGCTGGCGTCGCGTGCGCGCGCGCTGGTCGATGGCCGCCTTGCGCCCTCGCTGGATGATATTATCGCTTTGGCCGAGCCCGTCCTGAAACACCGCATGGCGCTGACCTTTGCTGCGCGTGCGGAAGGCTGGACTGTCTCATCCGTGATCGCCAAGCTCACCGAAAAGCTCGGCTGATCATGGCGCAAATCGAGCTCCTCAATCGGGACGAAGCAGAGCGCCACGCTCTGCACCCTTTGGGGCCGCTTGATCTTGCACGCCGTCTGCCGGGCCTCATTGTGTCCGCCAAAGAAGTCGCAGCCACCGTGATGCATGGTGTGCATGGCCGCAAACGCGCGGGCACGGGCGAGACATTCTGGCAGTTTCGTCCCTTCAACTCTAGCGAAGCGAGTGCGCGCATTGATTGGCGCCGCTCGGCGCGTGACGACAGGCTTTATGTGCGCGAGCGCGAATGGGAGGCGGCGCATACAGTCTGGATCTGGTGTGATCGCTCGCCCTCCATGGCCTATGTGTCGGACCTTGCGTTGCAGCCAAAGATCGACCGCGCTCTGGTCTTGGGCCTGGCGTTGGCCGATTGCTTGGTGCGTGGTGGCGAGCGTGTCGGTATTCCGGGCCTCACACGCGCTTTTGCGGCGCGCGATATTGTCGAGCGTTTGGGCGAGCGCATGGCAGAGGAATCTGCGCGCCCCGGCCATGTGGCGAGCGAATTGCCGCCCGCCGAGGCGCTGGCACCGCGCACGCAGGCCGTTGTTCTGTCGGATTTCCTTTCCGACCCGCAAGAGATTGCCGCCACCATTCACGCCATGTCGGCGCGGGGCGCGCGCGGGCATCTTGTGATGATCACGGACCCCGTCGAAGAGACCTTTCCTTTCACGGGCCATACAGAATTTCGCGATGTCGATTCCTCTGCGCGTTTGCGCGTGGGAGACGCGCAGTCTTTCCGCGATGATTACATCCGCCGTCTCGCCGAGCACCGCGACAGATTGCGCGCAGCGGCGGGTGCGCGTGGCTGGAGTTTCGCGCTTCATCACACAGACAGGCCCGCCTCCGAGGCTTTGCTCAATCTGCGCATGCAGCTTGAAGCCGGGCAGGGAGGCTGAGTGATGCTGGGTCTGCCACTCGCTTTTGCCGCGCCTTTCGTGCTGTCCGCCCTGCTTGTGCTGCCGGCCCTTTGGTATCTGCTGCGCCTGACACCGCCGCGCCCGCGCGAGATTTCATTTCCGCCTTTGCGGCTCATTCTGGATTTGCAGGCGCGGGAAGAAACGCCTGCGCGCACGCCCTGGTGGCTGCTCGCTTTGCGCCTGTTGCTGGCTTCTTTCATCATCCTTGCCATGGCGGGGCCGATCTGGAATCCGCCGCCTGCTTCACTCAATGCGCGCGGTCCTGTGCTGGTGCTGATCGATGATGGCTGGACATCCGCGCCCGATTGGGCCGAGCGCGTCAATGCTGCCACCGAGCGCATGGCTTCTGCCAATCGTGAAGGGCGTCTCGCCGCGTTGGTCGCCTTGTCGGAAGGTGCGCGCGAGATCATTGCCCAAGATTCAGCCCGCGCCACAGAGCGTCTGCGCGCATTGAAGCCTGTGCCTTATGTGGCGGATCGACGTCTGGCTTTGCCGGCACTTGAAAAGTTTTTGAGCCGCGAGAAGCAAGCCGAGATTGTCTGGATTGCCGATGGTCTGACGAGTGGTTTTGCGGAAGAGTTTTCACGCGAACTTGGCAAGCTGGCAGGCTCTAACCCTGTGCATCTGGTGCGTGCCAGCCGTCCGTTGCTGGCGATTTCTTCGACCGAGAATGCAGCGGGCGCATTGGAAGTCATCCTGACACGCGCACAGACGCAAACGCCGGCAATGGGCCAATTACGTGCCTTTGATAAAAAAGGTCTGATGATGGGTCAGGCCTCTTTTGATTTCGGTTCTGCGCAGGAGGCCAAAGCTACCTTCGATCTGCCGATCGAATTGCGCAATGACATTGCCCGTGTCGAGATTGATGGGGAACATTCAGCGGGCGCTGTGAGTCTGCTTGATGAGCGCTGGAAGCGCCGCCGTGTCGGGTTGGCGGCGGGTTCAACCGCTGATGTCGCACAACCTCTGCTCTCGCCCCTCTATTATTTGCGCCGCGCTCTGCAGCCTTTCGCCGAAGTGCGTGAAGCGCCAGCAGGGCGGGGTGATCCGATCACCTCGCTGCTGGAAGATCGTCTTTCCGTTCTGGTGCTCGCCGATATTGGTGTGATCAGCGGCAAGACACGCGATGAGGTGCTGCGCTTCGTCAATGAGGGTGGCGTGCTCTTGCGCTTTGCCGGCACGCGACTGGCTGGTGCGAGCGATGATCTCGTGCCTGTGCGCCTGCGCCGTGGCGGGCGCGTGCTGGGTGGCGCTCTGTCGTGGGACCAGCCGAAGCAGCTCGCAAGCTTTCCCGCCGAGAGCCCCTTTGCAGGTCTGACCATCCCGCAAGAAGTCACGGTCACGCGGCAAGTGCTTGCTGAGCCCGATTCCAATTTACCTGCGCGCACATGGGCGCAGCTCGCCGATGGCACACCGCTGGTAACAGCAGAGAAGCGTGGCAAAGGTGTCATTGTTCTCGTGCATGTGACGGCGGACACCACATGGTCCAATCTGCCGCTGTCGGGTCTCTTTGTTGATCTGCTTCGCCGCACGGTGGCGCTGTCAGGTGAGACGCTGGCGACGGGACAAGATGCGCAAGGCCAGCGCGTCGAGACTTTGGCGCCGCAGCGCAGTCTCAATGGTTTTGGTACGCTCGGCGCACCGCCGCTGAATGCGCGGCCTATTCCTGCCAATTTCACCGGCGCGCCTGATGCTGAACATCCGCCCGGCTTCTATGGTCCGCCCGAAGCGCAAGTCGCAATCAACACGTTGCAGCCCGGTGAAAAGCTCGAAATGGCCAAATATGAGAACGCCTTTGTGAATGAGCCCTTGATCCGCGCAGCGCCCGTTGATCTGCGTGCCAGCCTGATGGCGCTCGCACTCGCGCTACTGCTGGTCGATGCTGTTGCCTCACTCTGGCTGGCAGGTGGTTTTGATCGTCTGCCTTGGCGCAAAGTGGCACGTGGTGGTGCAGCCGCTCTGTTGCTGTCACTGGCAGCGCTGATGGCGTCTCCCGATCAGGCGCACGCGCAAACCAAGCCCGGCGATGCCGCACTCACCACGCGCCTTGCCTATGTCGTAACAGGTGATGCGCAGGCTGATGAAGCTAGTCGTCTGGGGCTCGCTTCTCTCTCGCGTGCGCTGGCTGCACGCACGGCGCTTTCGCCCGGTGAGCCGCAGGGTGTTGATCCAGCGCGGGATGAACTGGCGTTTTTCCCGCTGATCTATTGGCCGGTTGTTGCGACACGCCCGCAACCCTCGGTGGAAGCTGTCACGCGCATTGCCAATTTCATGAAGCAGGGCGGCACGGTGATTTTTGATACACGCGATGCTTTGACCGCGCGTCCCAATGGCCCGCCCTCGCCCGAGCAGCAATGGTTGCGCACCATGCTGACGGGCGTCGATGTGCCGGAACTAGAGCCGATCCCGCGCAATCATGTCGTGACGAAAACTTTTTACCTGCTCGAAAATTTTGTCGGCCGCACGACTGTGGGCCAGACATGGATTGAAGCCCTGCCGCCCGAAAATGCCGATCAATCCAATCGCCCCGTGCGTGCGGGAGATGGCGTCTCGCCGGTCATCATCACATCCAATGATTTTGCAGGCGCATGGGCCGCAGATCAAAACGGCAGCCCGCTTTATCCGCTGGTGCCCGGCGGCAATCGCCAGCGCGAGCTGGCACTGCGCGCGGGCGTCAATCTCGTCATCTATACGCTGACCGGCAATTACAAAGCCGATCAGGTGCATGTGCGTGATCTTCTGGAGAGGCTCGGCCATTGAGCGATCTGTCTCTCCATTTCGCGCCACTTCTGCCGCTCTGGCTGATCATTGCTTTTGCGGTGACCTCTGCGCTGATCGTCGCACTCGGCGTGGTGACACGGCGGCGCGGGGCTTGGGTGCGTGGGTTGGGCTTGGCGCTCATTCTGGTCGCGCTGGGTGATCCGTCACTGGTGCGCGAAGATCGCGAGCCATTGAAAGATGTCGTGGCTGTCGTGCTCGACCGCTCGGCGAGTCAGAGCATTGATGTGCGCAAAGGCCAGACGGACAAGGCGCGCGCGGGTCTTGAAAAAGCACTGAATGATCTTGGTCATGTGGATGTGCGTTTTGTCGATGGTGGCGGCGTTGATTCCGGCAATGATGGCACGCGGCTATTCGCCTCGCTCAATGCAGCGCTGGCCGATGTGCCGCCCGAGCGCATGGGGGGCGCTATCCTTGTCACCGATGGTGTTGTGCATGACATTCCAGCGAGCGTTGGCGCACTTGGTTTTCATGCGCCTCTGCATGTGCTTGTCACAGGCCGCGAGGGCGAGCGGGATCGGCGCATCGAATTGGTGGAAGCGCCGCGCTTTGGCATTGTCGGCAAGGATCTGACGGTTGGCATTCGCGTGCAGGAGAGCGGTGGCCCGTCTGAGCCCGTGCCCGTGCGCATCCGCCGCGATGGAGTAGATATTGCGACCGCGCGCCTGCGTCCCGGCCTCTTGGTGCGTGTGCCGGTGATGATCGAGCATGGCGGGCCCAATGTGCTGGAGTTTGAAGTCGCAAGCGCGCCTGACGAATTGACGCTCGTCAATAACAAGGCCGTGCTCACGGTTGACGGTGTGCGCGACAAGCTGAAAGTTTTGCTCGTCTCGGGCGAGCCGCATGCGGGTGAGCGCACATGGCGCAATCTCCTGAAGGCCGATGCCAATGTCGATCTGGTGCATTTCACCATTTTGCGCCCGCCGGAAAAGCAGGATGGCACGCCGATTTCGGAATTGTCGCTGATTGCTTTCCCGACAGCCGATCTGTTCGGGCGGCGCATCAAGGATTTCGATCTCATCATCTTTGATCGCTATTCGAGCCAAGCGGTGCTTCCCGCCGTCTATTTTGAAAACATCGTGCGCTATGTGCGCGAGGGCGGTGCTTTGCTGATGGCGGTGGGGCCTGATTTTTCGGGGCCCGAGGGGCTTTATTATTCGCCCTTGGGCAAAATCTCGCCTGCGCGCCCGCTCAACATCATCGAGCGTGCGTTTCGTGCGCAGGTGTCGGATGAGGGCCGCAAACATCCCGTCACGCGCGATCTGCCGGGCTCGGATGTCTCGCCACCCAAATGGAGCGAGTTTTATCGCCAGGTCGGGGCCGAGCGTCTGCGTGGCACGGCTGTGCTGAATGGTGTCGACAATCAGCCGCTCCTGCTTTTGTCACGCGAAGGCAAAGGGCGTGTGGGTCTGTTGCTGTCGGATCAAATCTGGTTGTGGGCGCGTGGGCTGCAAGGCGGCGGGCCCTATCTCGATTTGCTGCGGCGCATGTCGCATTGGCTGATGAAAGAGCCCGAGCTTGAGGAAGAAGCTCTGCGCGCCAGCGCGCGCGGGCGCGAGATCACCATCGAGCGGCAATCCCTCACCTCGCAAGCACCTTTGGTTTTGCTTTCCGGCCCGCGCGGACAGGAAAAGCAGATTGCCTTGCAGAGCGCAGAGGCGGGTTTGTCGCGTGCAACGATCAGTGTCGAAGATTTCGGTCTCTATCGCGTCAATGACGGCGACTTGTCAGCGCTCGTCAATGTCGGCCCCGAAAATCCGCGCGAGTTTCAGGATGTCGTCTCGACGCCAGAAAAACTGCGCGCTCTGGCGGAAGCCAGCGGTGGCACGGTGCGGCGCATTTCATCGGGCAAGGGTGATACGATTGAATTGCCGCGTCTTGTGTCGATGCGCGAGGCCAATGTTTATGGCGGTTCGGATTATATCGGGATCAAGCGCACAGGTGCGAGCATAGTCACAGGTGTCGGCGTGGCACCGCTGGCGCTGGGCTTTGTGGGGCTCTTGCTGCTGTTGGGCAGTGTGATTGCTGGCTGGTTAGCCGAAAGCCGCCGACGCTCGGCTTAAGCCGCGCGCGTCACGTTTCCCTGCACGCCCTCAAAAGCGCCATCCTGCAATTCGCAGATCAGCAGACGCGCCGGATCAACAGGTCCGGGCATCACAAGGCGTCCCATCGGCACGCGCTTGAAGCCGACGCGTTTGTAATAGGGCTCATCACCCACCAGCAGCACAAGCTTGTGGCCTTGTGCGCGCGCGGCTTCCAGTGAGGCTTGCAGCAGACGCTCGCCAATGCCGCGCGAACGGAAGGCGGGCTCGACAGTGAGCGGACCCAGCAAGAGAGCCGGCGCACCGCCTGCGCGGATCGCGGTCATAATGTTGGAGCCGACCAGAAATGTGCCGACGCGCGCCACAAAGGACAGGCTCATGACAGGCGTCATGCCCTCGCGCAGCCGATAGGCTGTGCGGGTAAAGCGGCCGGGGCCGAAGGCGCGCTCATCGAGCTTTTCGATGTTCGGCAGATCGGCGGCCGTGAGTGGGGCGACATCCAGCGTAAGTTCGGTCATGACGCGCCCTTTAGCATGGCGGGGCGGTAGCGCAAATCTCACCAGTGCGGGGTAGGCTCATCTCGTTCGAGGACTTCGGCCAAGCGCCGCCGTGTCGGGCCGGTCGTCCCCTCCGGCAGGGCATCCAGTGGAAAGAAGCCCATGTCGATGATCTCCCGGGGGTCGGGGCGGTGGTCTGTCTGCTCGAAGGCCCGGATCACATAGACCGCGACATGGTCGCGGGCCGACCAGCGGCGGTTGAGATAGAGCCCGAAAAGCTCCGGCGCGCCCTGCATGGCGAGCCCCGTCTCCTCCCAAAGCTCGCGGGCCAGCGCTTGCGCCGCTGTCTCGCCCGGCTCAATGGCCCCGCCGGGCATGTGCCAGCCCGCCACATAAGAATGGCGGATCAGGCAGACCCGACCCTGCCCGTCCAGCACCATGGCGCGCACGCCCATGGTCAGGGGGCGGGTGAGGCGGGCGACATAGGGCATGGCCCGACTGACGGTGGCCCGGAGGGTCGCGACAAAAAACCGCTTCATTTTGTCCATTCCAGCTGGGGGCTGAGCCAAATAGTCCTTCCGCTTGTCTTAGAAGGATTCTAAACAACTAGCGACCACTTGGAGGTGTCTTCCCGTGAAAAGCTTCGCAGATCTCAGCGCTCGTGAAATCCTCGCCGTCGCGATTGCGTCGGAAGAGGAGGACAGCCGCATCTACGCGACCTTCGCCGAAGACCTTGCCGAGCGCTACCCTGCCTCCGCACAAGTCTTTGAGCAAATGGCTGACGAAGAGCGCGAGCATCGCCACGCTTTGCTCACCATGTATGAGCAGCGCTTTGGCACCAAGCTGCCGCCCATTCGCCGCGAAGACGTCAAAGGCTTTTTGAAGCGCCGTCCGATCTGGCTCACAAAAAACCTGCCGCTCGAGACGATCCGCAAAGAAGCGGAAAATATGGAATATCAGGCGGCCCGTTTTTACGAGAAAGCGGCGGCGCAAACGACCGATGTCGAAATACGCAAATTGCTTGGCGATCTGGCGGAAGTCGAAAAGAGCCACGGCCGCCATGCGGGTGAGCTTGAAAAGCATTTGCTGACGGAAGAGGCGAAGGAAGAAGAAGCTTCCACCTCGCACCGCATGTTCGTGTTGCAATATGTGCAGCCCGGTCTTGCGGGTCTGATGGATGGCTCTGTCTCGACACTCGCGCCTTTGTTTGCGGCAGCTTTTGCGACGCATAGCAATTGGGAAACATTTCTTGTCGGTCTTGCCGCGTCCATTGGTGCCGGCATTTCCATGGGCTTTGCAGAGGCATTGTCGGATGATGGCGCATTGACCGGTCGCGGCAGCCCGTGGCTGCGTGGCACGATTTGCGGCTTGATGACAACGCTGGGTGGCATCGGTCATACTTTGCCCTATCTCGTCCCTGATCGCTGGGACAATGCTTTCTGGATCGCTACAGGCCTTGCGGGCATCGTTGTCTTCTTCGAGCTTTGGGCGATTGCCTGGGTGCGCGCGAAATATATGGATACGCCTTTCTTGCAGGCGGTTTTCCAGATTGTGCTGGGTGGCGTGATTGTTCTGGCGGCCGGCATTCTGATCGGCGGCGCGTGACCTTCCGTCTCGCCCATCTGTCGGATGCGCATATCGGGCCTTTGCCCGAGCCGCGCTGGCGCGAGCTCATGAGCAAGCGTCTGACGGGTTATCTCAA
>CANGRU010000002.1 GCA_947456315.1 Beijerinckiaceae bacterium
AAAGCCCGTCAACGGCACAGTCATCGACCAGGCCTCGACGCAGCGATGGCGATAAAGCCGCTCTTCGAGCTGCACTTTCTTAAGCAGATCATCGAGCGCGATTTTGAACGGCTTTTCGACCATGCCGTCGATGCTGATGTCCCATGGCCGTGTTTTCAGCGAGTCGACGCGCGTGAAAATCCGCTTGTCCATGCCGAATTCGTAAAAATTATTATACTGGCCGTTGAGCTTTTCAGGCGTGATGTCGCGATCAAGCTTGAAGCTCTCGTTGCGGCGCGCAGGATAGAGGCCCGCTGAGGGGTCAGCGTCTTCGCTGGCAGCCAGTGCGGGCAGGGCGCTCGTGGCAATGGCACCTGCGCCGGCGCCTAACAAAGCGCGGCGATTGAGGAAGAGCGCTTCGGGCGTGGCCTCGCGCTCGGCAATTTCCCAACCCTTGCGGCGAAAATAATGCATGGCGATCTCCTTTGGCGCGATCATGAGCCGATTGGCCCACAAGGCAAGTCACATTCGAGTCTTGCTATTGGTATGCCCATTTTCCAAACTGGCGATGTCATTGATTGAAAGGCTTTGTTGCGCTCGCAATGACCGGAGATGGGCATGACCAAAGCATTGATCGGTATTATCGGTGGTTCGGGGATTTACGATCTCCCCGGCCTGCAGGATTTGCGTGAAGACAAAATTGTCACGCCTTGGGGTGAGCCCTCCGATGCTTTGCGCTTTGGCCGCATAGGCGGCACGGAGGCCGTGTTTCTGCCCCGCCATGGGCGCGGCCATCGTCTGTCGCCATCGGGCATCAATTACCGCGCCAATATTGACGCGCTGAAACGTGTCGGTGTGACCGATATTGTGTCTGTCTCGGCCTGTGGCTCATTCCGGGCCGATCTGGCGCCGGGCACTTTTGTGCTGGTCGATCAATTCATCGATCGCACGCAGGGGCGCGCCTCGTCTTTCTTCGGCAATGGGTGTGTCGCGCATGTGTCCATGGCCCATCCGGTTGCGCCGAAATTGCAGGATCGCATTGCGGCGGCAGCATTGGCCGAGGAGATCGACGTGGTGCGCGGCGGCACTTATGTCTGCATGGAGGGGCCGCAATTCTCCTCGCTCGCAGAATCGCTCGCCTATCAGGCGATGGGTTGCGATGTCATCGGCATGACCGCCATGCCCGAAGCCAAGCTCGCGCGCGAGGCGGAGATCTCCTATGCGACCATTGCCATGGTTACGGATTTCGATTGCTGGCACCCCGATCATGATCAGGTGGATGTGGCAGCGGTGATCAAAGTCGTGCATGACAATGCGGCCAAGGCGGGCAGGCTTCTGGCGCGTCTCATTGCCGATTTTCCAAAAGAGCATGAGCTCTGCCCGATAGGATCGGATCGCGCGCTCGACAATGCCATTATGACGGCGCCCAAGATGCGGGATCCTGAACTATTGAAGAAACTCGATGCCATCATGGCCCGCGTCAATGCGCGTTAAAGGACTGCAAGACAATGACGGTTGAACAAGACCTGCGCGCGGCCATTCGCACCATTCCAGATTATCCCAAACCCGGAATCATGTTTCGCGACATCACCACTTTGCTTGGCAATCCAAATGCCTTTCGAAGTGCCATTGATGGGCTGGTGCAGCCTTGGGTGGATATGAAGCTGGATAAAGTTGCGGGCATGGAAGCGCGCGGTTTTATTTTAGGTGGGGCCGTGGCGCATCAATTGTCGGTCGGTTTTGTGCCGATCCGCAAAAAGGGCAAGTTGCCGTTTACAACCGTCTCGATTGCCTATTCTCTTGAATATGGCGTCGACGAGATGGAGATGCACACCGATGCCGTGTTGAAGGGCGAGCGCGTGATCCTTGTCGATGATCTCATTGCCACAGGCGGCACGGCAGAAGGTGCAGTGAAGCTGTTGCAGAAAATGGGCGCAGAGGTTGTCGCGGCCTGTTTTGTGATTGATCTGCCCGAGCTTGGTGGGGCCAAGAAGATCGAAGCGCTCGGCGTGCCGGTGCACGCGCTCGTGAAGTTTGACGGGCATTAGTAGGGCCTCGTCATTGCGAGGAGCCGAAGACGACACGGCAATCCAGAGGCAAATCATGAGGCTTTCTGGATTGCTTCGCTTCGCTCGCAATGACGGCGAGGACAGTTAGATCTTCCAGAAATTCACGCTCTCGAATTCAAACACACTTGCGCCGTGCTGGTTGATGCCGGTGTTTTTGGCTTTCACCAATCCCCAGCCGGGGCGCGACGTGACGCGTTTTTCAAGCACGCGTGTGTCATAGGTGATGGTGTCGCCTGCATAGACAGGCTTCAGCCAGCGCAGATTAGAAAAGCCCGGTGATGGCCCCGGTTGCACGGCGGCGCCACTGCGTTGCGCGGTTTTCACAAAACTCGCCATCCAGCAGGCAGCCGTATGCCAGCCCGATGCTGCGAGTGCGCCAAACGGGCCGCTGCGTGCCGCTTCGTGATCCAGATGGAAGCTTTGCGGATCATAGCGACCCGCAAATTCGAGCACATTTGCTTCGCTGAAATCCACACTGCCCAGCACAATACGCTTGCCCGTTTGGATATCTGCAAAGGGCGGAATGATGCCTGCATCATCAAAGGGCAGGAATGGTGTCGAGCTTTCGCGTTTCAGGCTCGGGTGCGGTTGCTGTTTGGTGCCGCGCCGCCCGATCATGATGACATTCTCTTGTGTCATCACACTGGTGCCTGTTTCATCGCGCAACGTCAGGCGAAATTGCACAAGGCCCATCGAGGGGCGCGACTGCGAGATGCGGGCAGACAGAACATCGGCCTGCATCGACAAGATCATGTCCGGCCGTACGGGCTTCAGCCATTTCACCTCGTCAATGCCGGGCGCGCCGCGCCCATCGGTGATGTTGAGAAAGCCATCGCAAATGAGGCGCATGCCGATCGCGCATGTGTGCCAGCCCGATGCCGCAAGTCCGCCGAGCATGGAACGCGCGGCGGCTTTTTCATCGATGTGGAAAGGTTGCGGATCGAAGCTTTGCGCAAAAGCGACGATCTCGTCCTTGGTGACAGGATAGCCGCCAAACTCTAGGCGGCTGCCGACTGGGAAATCTTCAAAGTAGAGCTGCTTGCTCTCACTCATCGCATCGCCATTTCAACTGGCGGCGCGCGGCCCTCAATTCGCGAAGCGGAAGTGAAGGCAGTCGCCGTCCTGCACCACATATTCTTTGCCTTCGAGCCGGAACTTTCCGGCTTCGCGGGCTCCTGATTCGCCATTGCAGGACACATAATCGTCGTAAGCAATCGTTTCCGAGCGAATAAAGCCTTTTTCGAAATCCGTATGGATGACGCCAGCGGCTTGCGGGGCTTTGGTGCCCTTTTCAATGGTCCAGGCGCGCGCTTCTTTGGGGCCGACCGTGAAATAGGTCACCAGCCCCAAGAGCTGATAGCCTGCGCGGATGAC
Source organism: Beijerinckiaceae bacterium (assembly GCA_947456315.1). Taxonomy (GTDB): domain Bacteria; phylum Pseudomonadota; class Alphaproteobacteria; order Rhizobiales; family Beijerinckiaceae; genus Terripilifer. Next base: position 3,423 of record CANGRU010000002.1, read on the forward strand.
GCGGTTGAGGCCGGGTTCCACAAGGCCGACAGCATCCAGATAATCTTTCTGTTCGTCGGCGGGCAGAACGGCAATCTCGCTCTCGATCTTGGCCGAGACGACCACGGCGACAGCGCCTTCTTCCTTGGCGCGTGCGGCAACCTTGGCGGAAAAGTCATTGCCCTTGTCGGCTGCCGATTCCTCGACATTGCAGACATAGAGAACGGGCTTGGACGAGAGCAGGCCCAGACCCTCGAACAGCTTGCGCTCTTCGGGTGCACGCTCGACGATGCGGGCCGGCTTGCCGTCGCGCAGCAGCACGAGGCAGCGGTTCATCAGATCAAGCAGCTCCTTGGCTTCCTTGTCGCCGCCTTTGGCTTTTTTCTCGGTGTTGACGACACGCTTTTCGAGGCTTTCCAGATCGGCCAGCATCAGCTCGGTCTCGATGATCTCGATGTCGGCGATCGGGTCGATCTTGCCTTCGACATGGGTGATGTCGGTATCTTCAAAGCAGCGCACGACATGGGCAATGGCATCGCATTCGCGAATGTTGGCCAGAAACTGGTTGCCCAAGCCTTCGCCTTTGGAGGCGCCGCGCACGAGGCCCGCGATGTCGACAAAGGTCAGGCGGGTCGGGATGATCTCCTTGGAGCCCGCAATGGCCGCCAGACTGTCGAGGCGCGCATCAGGAACCGCGACATCGCCGACATTGGGCTCAATGGTGCAGAAGGGGTAATTGGCCGCCTGTGCCGCCGCCGTCTGTGTGAGGGCGTTGAAAAGGGTGGACTTGCCGACGTTCGGCAGGCCAACGATGCCGCATTTAAAGCCCATGACAGTCTCGGTCTTTGAAGTGGGGGAGGGCAGAGCGCCCGTGTGGCCTGTCCTATGGAACGCAGGCGGGCAAAAGGCAAGGCGGGAGACGGCTAGGGGCCGTCCTTGCGGGCGCAACGAAGCAATCGAGGGGTCTCGCGTGGCTTCTGCGGGGTGGTGGAGCTTGCACTTGAGTGGCTGGCAAGCTATCCCCCGCCCATGACACAGATCACCTGCCCTTGCCGCAAGTCGGCCGACAAACCCCTCTCCTATGCCGAGTGCTGCGAGCCCTATGTGACGGGCCAAGCCAAAGCGCCATCCGCGGAAGCTTTGATGCGCGCCCGCTATTCGGCTTTTGCCATGGGCAAGATCGATTATCTGATCGACACGGTGGCCCCCGAAGAGCGCAGCGATATCGAGCGCGGCTCGCTGGAAGCCTGGTCACGCGAAAGCGAATGGCATGGGCTGGATATTGTCGAGACGGTCGAAGGCCGTCCCGGTAACAAGACCGGCATTGTCGAATTTGTCGCGCATTTCACGCGCGCAGGCGATGAGCGCGAGGCGCACCACGAGCGCTCGACCTTCCGCTATGACGACAAGGATGCCTGCTGGTATTTCGTCGATGGCGCACGCCCGAAAGGCCGCACCATTGTGAAAGGCGCGCAGATCGGCCGCAACGATCCCTGCTCGTGCGGTTCTGGCAAAAAATACAAGAAGTGCTGCGGTGCGGCGGCGTGATTGCTTTTGGAGATGCGTAAAGCTTTTTATGGCAGCGTTTGCGCTGCTTTAATAAGCGCGATCATTCCCCAGATAAAAAAACCTATCAGGACTGCAGAGTAAAAATACATAAAGGTGTGAGCCTTCAGTGCGGTGGATCGCTGTTGAGGATCCATTTCAGCGTTACCGTAATGCAAGTTGATGAAGTAGCAGATTATCAACGCAAAAACTGCGAGGCCAGCGGTAGTCAACAATATACCGATTGGCCAGTACAGATGCGTTACTGCGCCCTTGTTCGTTGCCATGAGGCCAATCAATGCCGCTGATAAAGTGGCGCTAAGCAAAAACATTGATTTAAAAAATTCTAGCGCGAATTTGTTCCCTTCAGCCCAATGGAATTGAGCGTTTTTCAAATGGTCTGTCATGTTGAAGTCCTAAAGAATAAATAAACATAATAAAGTCAGCGATAATCACTTCTCGCCGGGAATCTTCTCGTCCTTGAAGCCCGCGGCATCCATCGCCAGATGGATGCGGTTCTGGAAACTGGCCTCCTCGCCTTTGGCGAGCAATGCGGCATCGCGCGCAACTGCGTCGCATAAAGCTTCGACCCATTTCATTTCACTCTTGCCAAAATCATTCAGCACGAAGGAATGCACCAGCGCTTTGTCGCCCGGATGGCCGATGCCGAGCCGCACGCGGCGATACTCATTGCCCATATGCGCGGTAATGGAGCGCAAGCCATTGTGGCCGGCATTGCCGCCGCCTTTTTTGACGCGCAATTTGGCGGGCGGCAGATCAAGCTCGTCGTGAAAGACGACGATATTGTCGAGTGCAATTTTGTGAAAGCGTGCGGCTTCGCCAACGGCGCGGCCGCTCTCGTTCATATAGGTCTGCGGTTGCATGAGGATGACGCGCTCGCCGCCAATCGTCCCTTCCGTGCACAGCGCCTGATATTTCGGGCGTGCAGCGGGAAAGTTATGGGCGCGCGCAATCGCCTCAATCGCCATGAAGCCGATGTTGTGGCGGTTGCCCGCATATTGGCGGCCCGGATTGCCAAGCCCGACAAAGAGCAGCATTGCGACCCCTTAAAATGAAACCGCCCGCGCGAGAGGCGCGGGCGGAATGTCATGCCATAGCGCGAAGAAGATTACTTCTTTGCAGCAGGAGCAGCGGCCGGAGCGGCTGCAGCGGCAGGTGTTTCTTCAGCCTTGGCCGGCGGTGTGATCGAGGCAATGGTGAAATTGCCACCCTGTGTCGGCTTGCAGCCTTCAGGCAGGGTCACGTCGCTGATGTGCAAAGATTCTGCAATGTCGAGCTTGCCCAGATCGGCCGTGACAGAGTCAGGGATCTGATCAGCCGGGACGCGCATTTCGATGCTGTGCAAGACAACATTGAGGGCGCCGCCCTTTTTGACGCCCGGGCAGGTGTCCTGATTGACGAAATGCACCGGCACGTTGACGCGCAGGCGGGAGCCCGGACGCAGGCGCAGGAAGTCGACATGCAGCGGGGTGTCTTTCACGACATCGAGCTGGTAGTCGCGCGGAATGACGCGCTCTTTGCGGCCGCCCAGATCGATCTCGAAGATCGTGGTCAGGAAGTGTCCTGCATAGATGAGCTTGTTGATTTCACGGTAATCGAGCGAGATGGCTTCGGCATCGACGCCGCCACCATAAATCACACCCGGTACACGGCCTTCACGGCGTACGCTGCGGGCGGCCCCCTTGCCAGACCCGCTGCGGACCGTGGCTGCCAGCTGTTTTGTTGCTGCTGCCATTGGTTTGGTCCTTTTTAAAACAAAAACGCTCCCGTGCCTCCAAGGGTGTCGGCGGGAGCAGGGCGGTGTTTAAGGGAAAAGACGCTGCGAGGCAATGGCAGGGGCTAGTCGCCCTGGGAATAGGACTTTTTTCCGTCATTGCGAGCGCAGCGAAGCAATCCAGAGTCTCACGTGAGGCCTCTGGATTGCTTCCTCGCTTCGCTCCTCGCAATGACGGGGCAAAGAAAAAGGCGGGCACTTGGCCCGCCTCGTTGTTTCTGCCCTCCGCTCGCCCTCAGTCAAACAGGCTGGAGACCGATTCTTCCTTGGCGGTGCGCGCAATGGCTTCGCCCATCAGGGGTGCAATCGAGATGACGCGGATGTTGCTGGCGACACGCACGGCCTCTGTCGGCTGGATGGAATCAGTGACCACCAATTCCTTCAGCTTGGATGCGGCGATACGCGCCACAGCGCCGCCTGAGAGCACGCCGTGGGTGATATAGGCGCGCACATCCTTGGCGCCGCGGGCCAAAAGTGCTTCGGCGGCATTGCAGAGCGTTCCGCCTGAATCGACGATGTCGTCGACCAGAATGCAGCTTTTACCCGACACGTCACCGATCACATTCATGACTTCGGATTCGCCCGCCCGTTCGCGGCGCTTGTCGACGATGGCCAGCGGCGCATCAATGCGCTTGGCGAGCGCACGGGCGCGCACCACGCCACCCACATCCGGCGAAATCACCATGACATTGTTTAGATCGAGGCTTTCCTTGATGTCGCGCACCATGACGGGCGCACCAAAGAGATTGTCGGTTGGGATATCGAAAAAGCCCTGAATCTGGCCGGCATGCAGATCGACCGTCAGCACGCGGTCGACGCCGGCGCGGGTGATCAGATTGGACACCAGCTTGGCGGAGATCGGGGCGCGCGGAGCGGGTTTGCGGTCCTGACGGGCATAGCCGAAATAGGGGATGACGGCAGTGATGCGGCGGGCCGAGGCGCGGCGCAATGCATCGGTCATGATCAGCAGTTCCATCAGATGATCATTGGCCGGGAACGAGGTCGACTGGATAATGAACGTGTCCTGACCGCGAACGTTTTCCTGGATCTCGACGAAGATTTCCATGTCGGCGAAGCGCCGCACCTGGCACTTGGTCATGGAGACGCCCAGATAGGCGGCAATGGACTCGGCCAGCGCCCGGTTGGAGTTTCCTGCGAGAAGTTTGATGTCGCTCATGTCGGAAGTCCTTGCCCGTGCGGCCTCTTATGGCGGGGGTCTTAGCAAGCTTGCCAGCCCCGAACAACCAAACCTTGCCCAAGCGTCCGTCCATCCACCGGAAAACATGGGCTATCCTGTCGGCCCGAGGCTTTCTTTGCGGCCCGTCTGTGCCTAGATGTCGGGCATGAGCCGTCCGCCCAAACCAGAGCCGGAGTTTTTGGCGCCTCCCGACGGGGAGGCGCGCTTTGCTATGCCCGGTGAGTCGGAGGCCGATGAGGCCGTGCTCGAAGCGGATGAGGAGCTGTCTGGCCCGCTCGATCTCGTCGCCGATGGCGAGGCTGTGCCAGCCTCCGTGCTGCGCGGAGCGGAGGTCATCAAATCCTACCTGCGCGATGCCCCGACGGGTCCCGGCGTTTACCGGATGATCTCGGCCGAGGGCGAGGTGCTCTATGTCGGCAAAGCCAAGAGCGTCAAAAAACGCATTTCCTCTTATGCGCGCGGAACCGGCCATAACGGGCGCATTGCGCGGATGATTTCGCTGACCAGCTCCATGGTCTTCGTCTCGACGGCGACCGAGACGGAAGCGCTGCTGCTGGAAACCAATTACATCAAGCAGATGAAGCCGCGCTTCAATGTGCTGATGCGCGACGACAAGTCGTTTCCCTATATTTTGCTGACCCGCGATCATGCCGCGCCCCAGCTCACCAAGCATCGCGGCGCGCGCTCGCGTAAGGGCGATTATTTTGGCCCCTTTGCGAGTGTCTGGGCGGTCAACCGCACGCTGAACGCGCTGCAGCGTGCCTTTCTTTTGCGTTCCTGCACGGATTCTTATTACGAGAACCGCACGCGGCCCTGTCTGCTGTATCAGATCAAGCGTTGCTCGGGCCCGTGCACAGGCGAGATTGCGCAAGAGGATTATGCGGCGCTGGCCGATGAGGCGCGCGATTTCCTGTCCGGCAAAAGCCGCGCGGTGCGCGATCATCTGGCAACGGAAATGAGTGTGGCTGCCGAGTCGCTTGAGTTCGAGCGTGCCGCGCGCTTGCGTGATCGTATTGCAGCCCTGTCTGCCATTCAGGGCGAGCAGGGCATCAATCCGCGCACGGTGGAAGAGGCGGATGTCTTTGCCATTGTCGAACAGGCGGGCCAATTCTGCGTCGAGGTGTTCTTCTTCCGCACCTTCCAGAACTGGGGCAATCGCGCCTATTTCCCGCGTGCTGACAAAAGCATGGGCGAGGCGGAAGTGCTCGACGCTTTTCTCGCACAATTCTATGCCGACAAGCCGCCTGCGCGTTTGGTTCTGCTTTCACATGATGTCGAAAGCCGTGAATTGCTCGAAGAAGCACTCAGCGCACGCGCCGGCCGCAAGGTCGAAGTGGCTGTGCCCCAGCGCGGCGAGCGGCGCGAGCTGGTGGAACATGCCAGCAAGAACGGCCGCGAGACCATCGGGCGCAAATTGGCAGAAACCTCGGCGCAGACAAAAATGCTGGAGGCGCTGGCCGGTGTCTTTGGCATTGAGCAGAAATTGCGACGCGTCGAAGTCTATGACAATTCGCACATCATGGGCACCAATGCGGTGGGTGGCATGGTTGTGGCTGGGCCGCAGGGCTTTATGAAAAGCCATTACCGGACCTTCAACATTAAGGGTGATGATCTGACGCCGGGCGATGATTACGGCATGATGCGCGAAGTCTTGCGCCGCCGCTTCGCGCGACTGGTGAAAGATGAAGGTGCGGAAGCGCCTGCACCCGTTGAAGAGGAAAATGCTGATGCATTTCCCTCGCGTCCCGATCTTATTCTGATCGACGGCGGGCGCGGGCAATTCCAGATTGCACAAGAGATCCTGAAAGAGCTGGGTGTCGAGGGCGTGGCTGTCGCCTCCATCGCCAAAGGCGTGGATCGCGATGCCGGACGCGAGATGTTTTTTGTGCCCGGCAAGGAGCCTTTCCGCCTGCCGCCGCGTGATCCGGCGCTCTATTTCGTGCAGCGACTGCGCGACGAGGCGCATCGCTTTGCCATCGGCACGCATCGGGCGCGGCGCAAGAAGGATTTCACCAAATCGCCGCTTGACGAGATTGCCGGTGTCGGGCCTGCCCGCAAGCGGGCGCTGCTGCACGCTTTTGGCACGGCCAAGGCCATTTCACGGGCCGGACTGGCCGATCTGGAAAAGGTGCCCGGCATCAATGCGGCTACAGCCAAGCTCGTCTATGACTTTTTCCACGACAAAGGCTGAGGCTGACGCCTTGTTGAGGGCGCATCGCCCGCTTTTGTCCCGGAGTGACTTGACGCGGAGCGCTTCACACTGTTTCCCTCGCTGGCAATGACGATGACAGGCATCAAAAAAGGCAAGGCTTTGAGCCTTCCCAATCTTCTGACCTACGGGCGGCTGGCCGCTGTTCCCGTGGTGGCTTCGCTCATGTTCTGGCCGGAGCTGCATTGGGTGCGCTGGACGGCGCTCGGCATCTTTGCTGCGGCAGCTATCACAGACTTTTTTGACGGTTATTTTGCCCGCACCATGGACCAGCAAAGTTCGCTGGGTCGCATGCTCGATCCGATTGCCGACAAACTGCTGGTGGCAGCCTGCTTGCTTGTTCTGGTGGCCACACAATCGATCAAGAGCTGGGACATCTGGGCGGCCATCGTCATTCTCTGCCGCGAGATTCTGGTCTCGGGTCTGCGGGAGTTTTTGGCCGAGCTGCGTGTGTCGGTGCCCGTCACCCGGGTTGCCAAATACAAGACGACTTTGCAGCTCGTCGCACTCGGCTTTCTGATTGCCGGGCCTGCAGGCGAGGAAGTTCTGCCGGGCACGGTGACGATCGGTCTTGTGCTCTTGTGGACCGCTGCCCTGCTGACGCTTTACACAGGCTATGACTATTTGCGGTCTGGCCTGAAGCACGTCGATATTGATTGAGGCGCAAGCGCATGAAAGCCGTTTATTTTGCTTGGGTGCGCGAACGTGTCGGCAAGCCCGATGAAGAGATCGCGCCGCCGGTATCTGTCATCACAGTGGGTGATTTGCTCGACTGGCTGAAAGGCCAAGGCGAGGAATATGCCTATGCCTTCGAGAATGCCAAAGTCATTCGTGTGGCGCTGGACCAGATGCATGTGAAACATGACACGCCGATTGCCGGTGCGCGCGAGGTTGCTTTCTTCCCGCCCATGACAGGTGGCTGATGTCGACCACCATCCGCATCCAGAGTGAGGATTTTGATCCGCAGATGGAGGCGGATGCGCTGACGCGGGGTCGCAATGATGTGGGGGCGCTGGCCACTTTCACAGGCTTTTGCCGCCATGAAGCGGGCGCATTGTCTGCGCTGGAGCTTGAGCATTACCCCGGCATGGCCGAGAAAGAACTGCAGCGCATTGCCGATGAGGCGCGTGCGCGCTGGCCTGTGCAGGGCATCACGGTCCTGCATCGCTATGGCAAGATTGCACCGGGTGAGCGGATTGTCTTTGTCGCTGTGTCAGGCGCGCATCGCAGCGAGGCTTTCGCGGCCTGCGAATTCATCATGGATTTTCTGAAGACCTCGGCGCCTTTCTGGAAGCGCGAGCACAAGGTTGATGGCTCAAGCGGCGATTGGGTCGAGGCGAAAGACGCCGACGACAAGGCGCTAGAGCGCTGGACGTAAAACCCCGTCATTGCGAGCGAAGCGAAGCAATCCAGAAAGGCCTCACGTGGTGCTTCTGGATTGCTTCGTCGCTTTGCTCCTCGCAATGACGGCATAAAAAAGCCGCCTCTTAGGGCGGCTTTTTCAATTCCGGAGGAATAGGTCTTACTTGTTCACTTCAGCCGTATAATCTTCCAGCATCTGGCGCGAGATGGCGCCGGGCGCGAAGTTGAATTGTCCGACCTGCGAGACAGGTGTGACTTCGGCGCCTGTGCCGCAGATGAAGCATTCCTCCAGGCTCGCCAGTTCTTCAGGCATGATGCGGCGTTCAATGACTTCAATGCCGCGGCGCTTGGCCAGATCAATGACCGTGCGGCGCGTGATGCCATCGAGGAAGCAATCAGCGATCGGCGTGTGAATAGCGCCATCTTTGGTGAAGAAAATGTTGGCGCCCGTGCATTCGGCGACGCGGCCCTGCCAGTCGAGCATCATGGCGTCAGCAAAGCCTTTGCGCTCGGCGCGGTGCTTGCTGATCGTGCAGATCATGTACAGGCCGGCAGCCTTGGAATGGCAGGGGGCTGTCATCGGATCGGGGCGGCGATAGTCCGCCAGATCAAGCTTGATGCCCTTCATCTTCTCGTTGACGTCGAACATGCTCGGCCAATCCCAGACGGCAATGGCGACATTGATCGTGGCGTGCTGGGCAGCAACCGCCATCATTTCAGAACCGCGCCACGCCACCGGGCGCACATAGCAGCTCTGGAAGCCGTTTTTCTCGACCGTCAGGCGCTTGGCTGCATCCAGCTCGGCCACGGAATAGGGAATTTCGAAATCAAGGAATTCGGCCGATTTGCGGAAGCGCTCGGAATGTTCGGAGATCTTGAAGATCTTGCCGCCATAAGCGCGCTCGCCCTCGAAGACGCAGGACGCATAATGCAGACCGTGCGAGAGAACGTGGAGCTTGGCATCCTTCCACGGCACAAGGGCACCGTTCATCCAGATGAAGCCGTCACGCTGGTCGAAGGGCAGAACTGACATGGACATGTCTCGCTGATTTTGCAAAGGTTTCTACCGCTATACGGGTTGAAAGCGGGCCTTGACGAGTAGCAACCAACCTGAAATATGTCAATATGGCTGACGTAAAAGGGATACCTGATGGATCAGGCTCTGCAGGCACACCCGCAATCGCGCATGCCCGGCCCCCCAGAGGCCGACGCGCCTGCGCCCATGTTCGACCTGATTGAACTCTTCTTCTTCGCTTATCGCGATTTTGTCGGCGATGCCGATCGCCTGCTGGAAGATTTCGGCTTTGGCCGCGCGCATCACCGTGTGCTGCATTTCGTCAACCGTCAGCCGGGGCTGATGATTGCTGAACTGCTCGACATTTTGGGCATCACCAAACAAAGCCTCAACCGCGTGCTGAAGGAATTGCTCGACACAGGCTATGTCGAGGCGCGTCCGGGCGTGACCGATCGCCGCCAGCGCCTGTTGTTCACCACGTCGAAGGGCCGCCGTCTGGCGATGGATCTGTCCGACTTGCAAAGCCGGCGTTTCGAGCGCGCGTTGGGAGAATTGCCGCAAGGTGCCAAAGGTCCGGCGATTGATTTTCTGCTGGCCATGATCGATCCCGCGCAGCGCGACAAAGTGGCTTCCCTTGTCTGGGGTCAGCCTTATGAGGGCGCGAAATGAACGTGGCGAGTGCATCCATCGCGCCGCCGCCCTCCGATGATGCGGCCCATTTGCTTGTTGTCGATGATGACCGGCGTATTCGGGCCCTGATCGCACGCTATCTGACGGGGCAGGGCTATCGCGTCACGGCGGCAGGAAATGCGCAAGAGGCGCGTGCCAAATTACGCGCCTTGTCTTTCGACCTCATCATTCTCGATGTGATGATGCCCGGCGAATCCGGCCTCGAATTCGCAGAAAAATTCCGTGAAGAGTCTGACGTGCCGATCCTCATGCTGACAGCGCGCACCGAGACAGAAGACCGCGTGCGTGGCCTTGAAGTGGGCGCTGACGATTATCTGGCCAAGCCCTTCGAGCCGAAAGAATTGTCACTGCGCATTGCCTCGATTTTGCGCCGTACGGTGGCGCGCTCGGAAGAGCCGGTGGTGGCCAGCGTGCCCAGTGTGCGCTTTGGGGATTTTACCTTTCATCTGGAGCGTGGTGAGTTGCGCCAAGGCGAGGACGTGCTTCGTCTCACAGATCGCGAACGCTTCATGCTGCGATTGCTGGCCAATGCAGCAGGCGAGCCGGTGGCGCGTGAGACGCTGGCGGGTGAAGGTGGTGCCAATAATGAGCGCACGGTTGATGTGCAGATCAATCGGCTGCGCCGCAAGATCGAAAAAGATCCGGCCAATCCGCTCTTTCTGCAAACCGCGCGTGGCGCAGGTTATCGCTTGATGATGGATCGGTGAGGCAAAACAGATGAGCCTCTTTGCGCTTCCCGCCTCTTTGGAAAAGTCACGCACGGCATGGCGCAGTTTTGCGCGCAATGTCGCTGAATACATGCCCAAGGGGCTTTATGCGCGCTCGCTTCTGATCGTCATCGTGCCAATGGTGATTTTGCAATCGGCCATTGCCTATTTTTTCATGGAGCGCCACTGGCAGCTCGTGACGTTCCGTCTGTCCACGGCTGTGGTGCAGGATATTGCCAGCATTGCCGATCTCTACCGCGCCAATCCGAGTCCGGAGAATGTGGTGCTGCTGCAAAAGATCGCCGGCACGCGGATGGGATTGGATGTGCAGTTTTCGGCACGCGAGCCATTGCCGCCGACTTTGCCCAAGCCGTTTTTCTCGATCCTTGATCAAGCCCTCTCGCGCGAGATTTCAACCCAGATCCGCCGGCCCTTCTGGATTGATACGGTCGGCAAATCGAGCCTTGTTGAAATTCGCATCCAGCTAGAGGATTCGATGATGCGCGTGGTGGCGCATCGCAATGCGGCTTATGCGTCCAACTCGCATATTTTCCTGGTCTGGATGGTGGGCACGTCGCTTGTGTTGCTGGCCGTGTCGGTCGCCTTCTTGCGCAATCAGATCCGCCCGATTTTGAGACTCGCTCAAGCGGCGCAAGATTTCGGCAAGGGGCGTGATGCGGAATGGCGCCCGCATGGCGCACGTGAAGTGCGCCAGGCCGGTTATGCCTTTATGGAAATGAAACGGCGCATTGAACGCGCGATGGACCAGCGCACAGCCATGCTGAATGGCGTCAGTCATGATTTGCGCACGGTGCTGACGCGCTTCAAGCTTTCGCTGGCGTTGCTGGGCGAGGGGCCGGAATTCGAGGCGATCCAGAAAGACGTCGAAGAAATGCAGCGCATGCTGGAGGCCTATCTCGCCTTCGCGCGTGGTGATGCGGGTGAGGCGGCTGAAACCACCGACATTGGCGCGCTTCTCGAAGAGCTGAAGGCTGACGCCGAGCGCCAAGGCCATCCCGCACAGATTGAAGTGTCGGGCGAGACGCATGTGATTGTGCGCCCGGATGCCTTCAAGCGCTGCCTGTCCAATCTCGTCTCCAACGCGTTGCGCTATGGCAATCGCATCGAGATTTCAGCCCAATGCGATGCGCGCTTTCTCACCATCAATGTCGATGATGACGGTCCGGGCATTCCTGCGGAAGAGCGTGAGGATGTGTTCCGCCCCTTCTACCAGCGCGATGAAGCACGCACGCTGGAAGAAGGTTTCGGGACAGGTTTGGGCTTGGCCATCGCACGCGATATTGCGCGCTCGCATGGCGGGGACATTCAATTGTCGCAGAGCCCGCTCGGCGGACTGCGTGCCAGCGTGCGGGTGCCTGTTTAAAGCGTATGCGTGCGGCGTGTGTCCGGATCGCTGGGACCCGTCTCTTCATCGAAATGATCACGCGGTGCGCGCGGGCCGCGTGTGCGGGCCATGCTCAGGACGGAGCGGGCCAATGTGCGCAAGGGGGCTGCCATGCGGCTCATGTCTTCGACACGCGCCACAAGCTTTTCGCCGCGCGCCAATTCGCGGTCGAGGGCTGCCATGGTGCGCGCCATAGCCGGATCTTCATCATCGAACCAGACATCGAGGATGCGCGTCCAGGCGATCACAAGGCCTTGCAGTTTGATATGCCCTGCCGTTCCCTCGGACGTCATGTCGGCGGCCTCCAGCATGAAGCGCATGGAATTGAGCGCCATGGAATTGAGCGCGGTGGCCGAGACCGGATCGCGTCGCGACCATTCGACAATGCCGCGCAAGGCTTCGCGATAGGGCGCCATGGCATCAAGGCGGCGCATCAGCACATCGAAGAGGCGATCCTTGGCAGGTTCGGCGGCGAGATCATTCGTGGTGCCATCCAGAACCACACGATCAATGCGGCGCGAGAAAGCGGCCAGCACGGCGCCCTTGGAGGGGAAGTGATCGCGAAAATCAGCCAGGCTGATATTGGCACGCACCGCCACATCATGAATGGAAATATCTTCCCAGCGCCGTTCGGCGGCCAGTTCCATGAGGGCATCGACGATCAGGTCGCGCTTGGATTTGGATGCGGGGGTCTCGCTCATGAAACTGGGCCTCAAAGGAGAAAGCTCTATCACCTTATCTAGGCTGATCGCGGCCGCTTTCCAATGGGTCTTAGCCGGAGAGCTCGCCTGCGCGACGCAGCGCCGCAGCTACAGCCTCGCGCATCAGGGGCGAGAGACCATCATCTGCCATGAGAACCGCCAGCGCTGCCGCCGTGGTGCCGCCGGGCGAGGTGACATTCTCGCGCAATTTGGCGGGCGTCAGATCGGGTGAGAGGCGCATCAGCTCGCCTGAGCCCTCGACGGTGGCGCGTGCCAGACGGCCTGCCAGATCGGCAGGCAGGCCAGCCGCCTCGCCAGCTTTGGCCAGAGCTTCGGTGAGATAGAAAATATAAGCGGGGCCCGAGCCCGAGACGGCGGTCACCGCATCGATCAAGGCTTCGCTGTCGAGCCATTCGACGGCACCCACAGCGCCGAGCAAGGCATCTGTCATGGCACGCTGCCGGCTCGTGACGCTGGCACTGGCGGCCACACCCGTAATGCCGCGGCCGATGGCAGCCGGTGTGTTGGGCATGGCGCGCACAAACGAGCTGGTGCCCGTGAGGCGTGTGGCCAAATCGGCAATGCGCTTGCCCGCCAGAATGGAAATGATCAGCGTGCCGGGCCCGACCAGTGGCGCCAGATCCGGTGCGGCTGTGTCCAGCATTTGCGGCTTGATCGCAAGGATCAGAACTTCTGCGGACTTGCGTGCGGCCGCGGGCGGATTGAGCGCGATGCCATGTTTGGTGCAGGTGGCAACAAGATCAGCATGCGGAAAGGGCTCAAGAATGGTCACCGCTTGCCCCGGCAATCCCATGGCCAGCCAGCCCGACAGCATGGCAGAGCCCATTTTGCCTGCGCCCACCAGTGTGATCGACGCAGGGAGATTTGAGGGCGCGTTGGACATCAGGCTTCGCCGACTGTCTCGAACATGGCCGCTTCGAGTGCCTCGCGCGCGGTCTTGCCCGCCCACATGACAAACTGGAACGACTGGTAATAGCGCTCGCAAGCAGTGATGGCTGCTTTCAGCACGGCTTCGCATTGCTGGGGCGTGGGCTCTGCGCCACCCGAGAGAATGATCGCGTGACGGAAGATCACGACATTTTCCGATTCCCAAAGACCGAAATGGCCGACCCAGAGCTGCTCGTTGATGAGCGAAACAAGGGCATTGACCTCGGCGCGGCGACGCTCGGCAATCTTCACATCAAAGGCACAGGCCACGTGGAGCGATTCCACTTCCGGCAACCAAGTGAAGGCCACTTCATAATCGGTCCAGCCGCCGCCAACTGTAATGGAAATTTCGTCGTCGTCTTCTCGATCAAAGCGCCAGTCGTTGACTGAGGCAATTCTCTCGACCACATCGACCGGGTGCTCGGTGCGTTCGAGTTCGGCATGCATAAATGACATAGGCTGAAGCCTTGAAACCTGAATGGGCTGAACGCGGTTTTGGTAAGTGACTCGTGACGACGACGCAGCGCGCTACCCGTAAGCGGAAACTTTTGCGATTCACTGTTGGCACAACAGGCCAAAACATCAGCGAATCAGTCCGCATCAGGAATATACGCAACTGAGTCCGGTCGCCTAGAGTCGGCGTGCCCGTGTTTGTGCAAACTCGTGGATTCTGAGAGGCGCGTCTATGACGCAAGTTGTTGTGTCCACAGACGTTACGACTCTGGCAACGATGTCAAAGCGATGCGCAAGACGCCTGTGGAATCTTTCTTAACGCGCTTGCAAGAGCTGCGTTGGACTCGTTTTGGACTCTTGTTGTTCTCTTTTGTCCATTAACCTTTTGTGTCGAGCTTGGCTTCAAGCTCTGCCAGACGTGCTGCGAGCTTGTCATTCTCTTCGCGCGCCAGAATGGCCATCTCGCGCACCGCTTCGAATTCTTCGCGCGTCACCACATCCATCGTCGAGAGCAAACGCTCGATCTGAGTCTTGGCAAGGGTTTCGGCCTCGCGGCGCATACCTTGGGCCATGCCAGCGGCATCGGTCATCAGGCGGGCCATGTCGTCGAGGATCGGGTTGCGGGTCTGGGGCATTGCTGTGTCCTGGCAGGAAGGGTCGGGCGAGACGTGGCAATTGTTTTCGCGCTTCGGGCCCAAAACTGCAAGAGGGCCGAGGGTCGAGCTTGACGGGTGCGGGCGGCTCAGCGCATCACCTGAGGCAACAGGAGCCATCATGCCATTATTCATCCTGCCTTTTCCGGCGATCGATCCGGTTCTCGTCAATCTTGGCCCTTTGCCGATCCGTTGGTATGCGCTGGCCTATATTGCCGGTCTGTTGATCGGCTGGTGGATGACGCAGCGACTGGCGGCGCGTGAGGCTTTCTGGGGTCGACGTGTGCGCCCGCCCGTTGACCAGCTGGATGATCTTCTCGTCTATGCCGCGCTTGGGATCGTTCTGGGTGGGCGGCTTGGCTATGTGCTGTTCTACAATCTCGATTATTTTCTGATCCATCCCGCCGCGATCCCGGCCGTGTGGGAAGGTGGCATGTCGTTCCACGGCGGACTTTTGGGCGCATCGCTGGGCATCTGGCTGTTTGCGCGGCGTGTGCGCGTGCCGGTTCTGGCCATTGCTGACATTTGCGCTGCCGTTGTGCCGGTCGGCATTTTCTTCGGTCGCTTGGCCAATTTCATCAAGCCGGAATTGTGGGGCCGCGTCAGCGATGTTGATTGGGCGATGGTCTTCCCTGATCCCGCCGCCGGACCTTTTCCGCGTCATCCAAGCCAATTGTATGAGGCGGCCAGCGAAGGTGTGCTTCTGCTCATCTTGCTGCAGCTCGCGATCCGCATGGGTGCTTTGAAGCGACCGGGGCTCGTCACGGGCCTGTTTGGGATCGGCTATGGCATAGCACGCATTGTCTGCGAATTTTTCCGCGAACCTGATCCCCAGCTTGGCTTCCTCTTTGGTGGCGCTACCATGGGCATGCTGCTGTCGTTGCCGCTGATCTTGGTGGGTCTGCTGTTTGTGGCGCATGCAATGCGAGACAAGGGATTGCAGGCGTGAGCGAGCTGAAGCGCATCTTGCAGGAATCCATCGCTCATGATGGCCCGATGGCGCTTGATACATTTATGGCTGTTTCTCTGAGCCATTCGCGCCACGGCTATTATATGACGCGCGATCCTTTCGGGGTGAAAGGTGACTTCGTCACCGCGCCGGAAATCTCGCAAATGTTTGGCGAGCTGATCGGGCTGTGGGCCGCAGAAGTCTGGATGATGCTGGGCGCACCTGACAAAGTGCATCTGGTCGAGCTGGGGCCGGGGCGCGGCACATTGATGGCTGACGCTTTGCGGGCCGCGCGTGTGTCGAACGAGTTTTCTTCTGCCTTGCAATTGCATCTGGTCGAGACAAGCCCTGTGTTGCAACAGATGCAGAAAGACAAGCTCGCGCAAGCCCCCGTGCCTGTGACCTGGCACACAAGTCTCGACACGGTTCCCGAAGGGCCGGCAATTTTCATTGCCAATGAATTCTTCGATTGTTTGCCTGTGCGCCATTACGTGAAGACGCGCGAAGGTTGGCGCCAGCGCCTTGTCGGGCTCGATGCGCAAGGCGATCTGGGTTTTGGTCTTGCGGCTGATCCCGAGCCTTTGCTGACAATGGATGCGCCGGATGGAGCGGTGCTCGAGCTCTCGCCCGCCTCGCAATTGTTCATGGGACAAGTGGCAGGGCGCGTGGCCAAAGGACAGGCGGGCGCATTGATCATTGATTATGGCTATGCCGAAACAGGCTATGGCGAAACGCTGCAAGCGTTGCGTGCGCATCAATCCGTGTCGCCGCTGACCTGTCCGGGCGAGGCTGATCTCACGGCCCATGTCGATTTTTCATCCCTCACGCGGGCAGCGCAGGCTGCGGGGGCAGATGTGTTTGGCCCCGTGTCGCAGGGTGAATTGCTTTTGCGCTTGGGCATTGCCCAACGCGCGGAGGCGTTGAAAAAGCGCGCCAGCGAAGAACAGGCGCAGGCGATTGAGCTGGCTTTGGCGCGTCTGGTGACCGAGCGCGTTGGCGACATGCCGGGCATGGGCACTTTGTTCAAGGCGCTGGCGGTTCTGCCGCGTGGCGCTTGCGTGCCGCCGGGCTTTGCGCGTGAGTCTTGAGATGAGTGTCCCGTTCATCACCCATGATCTCTTGCGTGGCGATGGCATTGCGCATGGATTTTTTACCCGCCAGGGCGGTGTGTCGGGTGGCGTCTATGCAAGCCTCAATGGCGGGCGTGGTTCACGCGATAATCCTGCTGATGTCGCGCAGAATTTGGCGCGCATGGCCGAGGCGCTGGGTGTGCAGCCTGACAAGTTCCTGCTGCCTTATCTCGTACATTCACCAGATTGTTTGGTCGTTCAGGCCCCGTTTGGCGCGGAGCGCCCCAAATGCGATGCGCTTGTCACCTCTACGCGCGGTTTGGCTTTGGGTGTGACGGGCGCTGATTGCGGTGTGCTTTTGTTTGCCGATCATCAGGCAGGTGTGATTGGTGCAGTCCATGCCGGTTGGAAGGGTGCGTTCACAGGCGTGCTGGAATCGACCTTGCA
>CANGRU010000003.1 GCA_947456315.1 Beijerinckiaceae bacterium
ACCCATGAAGGCATTGGTGATCAAGCCGGGGCGCGTATATTCATTTTCCCAAGTCGCAAACAGATCTGTTTCTAGGAGCCAGTTTTCGATAGGGCGCATGCAAAAAGAATCTGCATCCAGAGTGAGCCCGCCATGCTGAAAAAGAATTTCGTAACGCATGAGGTCGGCCGCGCCACAGAGCTCCTGCTTGGCAAACGCATGAATGTGGTCAGCATTGAACCAGATGTTGGAGTTGAGTTCGGCATTGCCCCAAATTTTGATTTTAAAATCGGGGTTCATCTCAGCCCATGACTGGATGCAATCATCCGGCCTATTTGTCTCGTCACCGATCCAGACGAAATGGAGAATTTTGGGAATCATGGCACTCACTCGATTGAACTCAAGCACAGATGAGCAATTTTAATGCCATTAAAAAAACTATTATTATCAATAGCTTACAGTAAGGAGGGGGCGGTTTCTTGCCCCCCTTGTCTGAGGCAGCGACGGGTGGCCGGTTGCCGAAACGTGGCTCCCATCCAGGTCCTGGCCTCGTCACATGGCTGACAATTTCCGACCCGCTCTTTCCCCAAAGTAAGCCACAGTCTCTTAAATGGGTGCTTCAGGGTTATTCCTGAGTGGTTGCCCTATCTAACGTGATGTAGGTGGTAAACTGGTTGGGGGCTTCGATGAAATTGACAGTCGCATTGCTCTGCTTTTTGGGGCTTGCCGCATGCGCGGCCCCGCCAGCCCAAATGGCGATGGTTGCAAACCAGTATGAGCTTGAGTTGCGTGACTTTGATGAGGCAGAGGCCAATCATTTAGTAAAGTCGCTGCGATATTATGATCATATTTCAGTCACTCTGATCTCGATGAATACAGAGCAATTACGATATCGATATGCACTGTTGACCGAACTCAGTGCGCAAACAGTTCTGGATCGATCGTACAAGGCACTGTCGCGAATTGATATCACGACAGGAAATACCAATGCATCCTATCTTGGAAACAAGATCATTCTAAAAAGGCTTGATTTCTAGAAAGAGGTTGGCAGGCCTGACTTTATAAGTTCTGAAATAAGCCAGTTTTGGAATGATGACACAGAAGCAGGCATTGTTTCTTGGGTGCAGGAAATATCGTTTTTGAGTGAAAGAGTATCAGTAAGCAGCAAAGCCTGATTTACGAATGAATATTCGATACCAGCACGATTGAACAGTCTCGGATGTGCGTGTTGTCGCATGTGATCGAATATTAGGTGTAACAATGCCAGATAAAAAAATTGAATTTGCTGAGAATAAGCAAGAACGATCAAAGCAGACATTGGAAAATATTCTGGAGGCCGCCAATCAAATCATTGAGCAGGCTGACCCCAAATATTTCACCAGTAGAGTCTTGGCCGCTAAGTCTGGTTATTCCTTGGGAACATTGAACAAGCGGCTTTTGTCTGTCGACAATGTTTTTATATGGCTCATTGAGCAAGGACAAAAACAACACATCAGATACGCAACCCAATTGATTGCAGAGTTTGATCCCCATTTGCCATTACAACAGCTCGTCGAGATGCTTGTTGACGCTTTTTTCTCGGTCATGAAAAAAATAAACCCCAAGGTCATCCGGTATTACGAACATCGGATGGCTGTAAAAGAGGGGCTTATAGAAGATTATGAACGTGTCGATGCTTTGGTGAAGCCTTTTCTGGCTGCTGCAAAAAACAATAGGACATCTACATTTCGAGAGCTCAATGAGGCTGAATTACGATTGGTGTTGCGTGCATCATTAAGTCTCTTGGAAAGGCCGTTTGTCTTTTCAGATCCTATTGCCGGAACATCAGAGCACCGCAAGATAGCGGTCGAAAATAGCGTGCGGATGCTTGGGCGACTGTGAATATCAAGACATCACAAATCGGCTGGCATCGTGGTTTGAGCAAAAAATCGCATTTTGACAGAATGATAAAACAGTATGTCGTATCGATTGATCAGCTGATCACATTTGAGAAAGCAGAGAGTGCTCTAAACCAATGTCTTTGCGAATGAAAATCTACGCGATCTATTCGCTCAGCAACTGATCACCTTTTATGATTGTCGATTGCTAAACATGAAGAGATTGACCTAATCCACCCTTCCTCGCGGTTGGAACCGTTGGAGGTGTGGAGCTCAAAATGAAAATTTATCATCTCGCAACTGTCGCCGCATTGACACTATCCTCCGCTTCTCTTGCAGCGGACCGTCCTGCAAAAAAGGCTGTTGTTCCAGCGCCAGTCGAAACCTCAAAATCCTATAATTGGACTGGTTTGTATGTCGGCATGAACGGCGGATATGGAACAAGTCATTCAGAAATCAGCGATGTGCAATTCGGCACAGGTGTCTTGTACCCATATCCCGACGAGGGCGGAAAATTCAAAATGATGGGCAGCCTGATTGGCGGTCAATTGGGTTACAATTATCAATGGGATCAAGTTGTTTTCGGACTAGAAGCAGATCTTGATTACACCCATAAAAAGGGCACTTACGCATTTCCCGAGCCTAATCCCATCAATCTCAACGGCAAAATCCAGGCAATCGGCACAGCAAGAGCCAGGTTGGGTTATGCGTTTGACAAGGTTTTGGTGTTTGCCACGGGCGGCATAGCTTACGCCACAACCAAAGCAACTCTCACGAGCGTTGCGCCGCCTGTTGTGACAGCATCGTCAACCAAAGCCTATACGGGTTTTGCTGTCGGTGGTGGCGTTGAATACGCATTGAGCCAAAACTGGATTGTGAAAGCTGACTATCTCCATATCAATTTTGGCAAGCAGTCGAACGCATACCTGTTTACAGGCGGCGTTGCAGAAGCCGTCGCCGATACAAGCCTGAAGACAGATTTGTTTCGCATTGGCCTGAATTACAAATTCTGATTTGGAAACATCCAGCTTCAAAGAAGGCCCCAGCTGTGCTGGAGCCTTTTCAATTTTTCTCAGCTGATCAATGGAATCAGAAAGCCTCAGTTTAACTCTTCTTTTGAAGCGGGAACCGTGCGCCCTTCCGCCCAATTGCGAAGCCGTTCAATTTTCTCCGCCATGACAACAGACAACGGCTTTGTTCTGGCAATTTCTTTCATGACATGCTGGTTTGTCAGGGCAGCTTTTTCACCAATGGCCAAATAAAGCCCACCGATCACTGCCTGCTCGATTTCAGCACCTGAAAAGCCACGTGACGCTGTGGCAAGTGAGTCAAGGTCGAAATCTTCTGTCTTCAACTTCCGTTTTTCGAGATGAATTTTAAAAATATCTTTGCGCACGGCAAAAGATGGGAGATCGACGAAAAAGATTTCGTCAAATCGACCCTTCCGTAGCAATTCGGGCGGAAGTCGTGAGACATCATTGGCGGTTGCAACAATGAAGACACGACTTTTGCGCTCAGACATCCATGTCAGCAACGTGCCAAGAATTCTATGGGAAAGCCCGCCGTCTGAATCAATCCCGGTCTCGCCGATCAACCCTTTCTCGATCTCGTCAATCCAAAGAACGCAAGGCGCCATAGCTTCTGACTGACGCAGGGCGTCGATCAGATTATGCTCGGATTCACCAACCCATTTTTCATAGAGACTGCTGAAGTCGAGATGGATCAGAGGGATTTGCCAGGTACCCGCCACGGCCTTTGCAGCCAGACTTTTGCCGGCCCCTTGGACGCCTAGCAACAAAATGCCTTTGGGTGGATCAACAGGCAAGTCTTCGTCGGTGGATAAGAAAACAGAACGGCGGATGCCGAGCCAGTCTTTGAGATTTTCAAGGCCGCCAACATTTTCAAAACTAGACAGTTCCATTTGAAAATCGATCAATCCGCGCTTGCCAATCGCTTCCTTTTTAAACGCCAAAGTGCTGACGACATCGTCTTCAGTGATGGTTCCGTGCGCATTGATGGTTTTCGTCAGCAGTCGACGAACATCTTCTTCTGACAGTCCGACAAGTGCGTTTAGCAGCTTGGCTTCGACTGGGCCTGGCTTCAGGAATTTACGCCCGCGTTTTGCCACAAGCCATTTGTAGACTTCTTCAAAATAGATTTCTTTGATCAACTCTGCGTCTGGCAGAGTTGGAGCAAATATGACGGCGAGGTGTCGTAAATCGTCTGGAAGATCTGCTGTGTTTCCTACGATCACCAAGGTGCGGTCAGGCGCCGTTTCATCATTGACAAGATTTTTGATCCAGCGTTCGATAACAGGATCGCTCAAGGATGACTTGGTGTCAAAGAAAACAAAAGTTCCGCTTTTGAGGGTCTCGATATAGCGAATCGCGTCAATAAGCCCGCTGGTCATCCAAAGCGAAACATTGGTCTTCAGGTCAGTCAGTCCATTGGCGGCAGTCCATAAAAATGCAGAATACAATCCTTCAGATGTGGACGCCGTAAAATGCGTGATGAGCCGACTATCTTCTTTCGAGTCGACAAAGATGAGACGGTTTTTTGATTTTATCAGCGTATCTAGATCTGAAAGCGTATTCAGCATTTGGTCTTTTGCCTCATCAGAGCCATCTGAACAGATTGAGTGCTCGATCTCTTTATATTGAATTTTTGTTCCCTATCAATTTCGGTCGATTCATTCCTCAATATGATCATTCATTTTGAGCAATGCTTTCTTGTAGCCCTCTGCATCGCCATAGTCAGCAAATCCCAGATATCGGGCATGCGTGATTTGAAGACGGCGTGCATGTTTTATGGGGCACCAATAAGCCTCGGTGAGGGAGGCAACCTCCATTGCATAAGCGATGACGCCATTGGCATAAGAGCAATAAGCGCAATTTATTTTTTCAATCATATTCAAATAGGCAAGATACTGCCGGTCAAATGCGAAGAAGCGCCCTCTTTGAACTGTTTCGATTCCATAGGCCGGAAAACAGACCTTCTGATAGACGGTGACGAATAGATCCAAGAGAACAAGTGGAACAAGCAGGCTGTAAATGATGGGCGCAGTCAGCGCCACAAGCGGGCGGGAGGTTTTCAAATAGTTCCAGAGGTTGATTTTCAACTCCCGGTGACGCCGTAATATATCCTGCTCAAAGCGGACTTTGCCATCAATGAAGGCAACACGAAGCTCTGCAGCGCGAAGCGCGATTTCCGCCTCCAGTTCAATCTCGAGCGCCTGGATTTTGGAGATCAGGTCGGCAATTTTATGATCAAGTCCATTATCTGTAGCCATTTTGAAACCCCGATCTCCGCAACACATCTTCCTGTGGTCTGACTGAGCGCCACTTTTCAAAAGCAGTCAATTTGTAACGGCTCCGGCAACATTTTGACGTCTGAGCCATTCTCATTCGGTCTGTTTGAACGGGTAGACAATAGCCGTCACTTCCTATTGATGATTCTGTATCAAACATCTTAGTCACAAAGGAATATGTGAGATGGCCGACGACAAAACAAAAAGCTTTTTCCGCTTTCACTTGCCGCATCAGCATTTGTCGTCCGCTTTTGGTGATGACTGGTTTGCTCAAAAAGCAGAAATGTTTGCGCGGTTCTTCGGAACCCCCGTTTTTCTGATCATCCAGACCATCATCGTCGCTTTCTGGATGGTGATCAATTTTATCGGTCTCGTTCATTTTGACGAGTATCCATTTATCTTGCTCAACTTGGCTTTCAGTTTGCAGGCAGCTTATGCCGCGCCCTTGATTTTGCTGGCCCAGACGCGCCAATCTGATCGTGACAAAGCGCATGCGGAAGCGGATGCGCAGCACAGAGAAGATCTTGCCCGCGCCAGTGATGAGCGTCAGGCCCTTGCTGCAGATCAGACACGTCTTATTCTTGAAATGCTCAAGCAGAACACGGACCTCACGCAAACAATCAAAAGTCTGTCTGAGCGGGTGGAGGCTTTGACCAAGGACGTGCACGCTAAAGTTATGTCGTAAGCCATGATGAGACAGGGCCGCAGATCACAGCAGCGCGTCTGCATGGGTCTGTGGCTCTATGGCGATCTGAGAGCGTCAGATCATGGTGTCTTTGAAGTCTAAAGCTAACTGGTTGCTGTAACTTGGGCTTTTCTATTTGTGACTTCAGAATAGAAAAGCCGCCTATACAGGCGTGTTTGAAAAAACAACGCAATGCTTAATCTTTAGTCTTATGGCTGTCATCTATTATAGTTAAGCTCACGTTTGCGCCCTTTGGCGTGAAGGTGATGCCAATGTTGCGCAGCTTTTCAGTTTTGCCTTTGATCTTGGTGCTTGGCTCAGGTCCCTCCTTAGCCAATGAGCCCCCACCTCCACCCAAGCCTGCACCTATGAAAAAAAGCGATCCGCCGGGGCTGACGGGTAATAAATTGCCGCAATGTGTCGAGGGTCAATATGTGGCGGCAATGATCTGCAAATGGGCGGCACCAGGTTTTTATGTGGAGCATGGGATGCAATATCCCGCCGCCTGTCCAGCAGGGATGACCTCACCCGCAGGAGCTAAAAACCGGTCTTACTGTACTGCAGAATGAGGTTTTGTGGCGTGAGGTGCGCGCGTCTCAGTTGAGCATGCGCAAAGCCTGCTTCTCGACCGCTTCGAGAAACTCGGCAATCATTGTCCAGACCAGATAGTCTTCTTGCGCACCTCGGGTGAGATGGGTTCGGGCCAGCTCGAAAGCCTGCTTTGAGGTGAGTGCAGGCGCCAAACCTGACGCTGTGCGTTTGGTCTGGGTCAGAGGCGTCAGGTTTTGCATGGATCGCCCCGCGCTCCGGTGTTGGATAGGCCGGATACGCGTGAAGACGGCGAATGGATGTCTAGGCCATTGGTCGAGCACCGCCATTCCCGTACGGAATGTCATAAGCCTTATAGACTTAGCCCAGATAGACTTGGGGCCCCGTGCAGGCTTAGCTGTTTCGACCCGCGCCCCAAGGGGCCATCAGGAGACATGTGATCATGAGTTGGCGTTTGCTCTTTGCTCCCCGCTTTATCCCCTTCACGCTGGCTGTCGGCCTGTTGCTGCTTGGGCTTGGCCTGCTGGGCGCTGGGATCAACTCGCCATGGTCTGTGGCGCTTTTTCTGCTGGGAGCCGCCTTCACATTGCTCGGCCTGCATGATCTGACGCAAACGCGCCATGCCGTTTTGCGCAATTATCCGATTTCCGCTCATTTGCGGTTTTTACTTGAGGCCATCCGGCCCGAGATGCGGCAATATTTTTTCGAAGATGAAAAGCACGGCATGCCGTTTGGTCGTGACAAGCGGTCTGTTGTGTATCAGCGCGCCAAAATGCAACTCGACAAGCGCCCCTTTGGCACAACTTACGATGTCTATGCCGACGGGTTTGAATGGCTCAGCCATTCCCTCTCACCAAAACCATTGGCCGATCTGAATTTCCGTTTACAGATTGGCGGGCCTGATTGCACGCATCCCTATTCTGCTTCGGTGTTCAATATTTCGGCCATGAGTTTTGGCGCGCTCAGCCCCAATGCCATTCACGCGCTCAATGAGGGCGCGCGCAAAGGCGGCTTTGCCCATGATACGGGCGAAGGTGGTTTCAGCCCCTATCACCGCGCAGGCGGCGGCGACATTATCTGGGAATTGGGATCAGGCTATTTCGGCGCGCGCCATGAAGACGGCTCGTTTTCGCCTGAGCGTTTTGCGCAGACCGCGGCCCATGATCAGATCAAAATGATTGAGCTGAAATTGTCGCAAGGCGCCAAGCCCGGTCATGGCGGTGTGCTGCCGGGTGCCAAAGTCACGCAAGAAATTGCGCAAACACGTGGCGTAACGATAGGCGAAGATTGTATCTCGCCCTCCAAACACCCGGCTTTTTCGACACCTCTTGAAATGATGCAATTCATTGGTGAGTTGCGCCGCTTGTCGGGCAGCAAGCCGGTGGGTTTCAAATTATGTGTCGGCCATGAATGGGAATTTATGGCCGTCTGTAAAGCCATGGTGGCGAGCGGCATTTATCCTGATTTCATTGTGGTCGATGGCAAAGAAGGCGGCACAGGTGCAGCACCGCTGGAATTTATGGATCATATCGGCAAGCCGTTGCGCGAAGGGCTGTCCTTTGTTCATAATGCGCTGATCGGCATTGGTGCGCGTGAACGCATCAAGATCGGGGCCAGCGGTAAAATAGCGACCGCCTTCGATATTGCCCGTGCCTTTGCTTTGGGTGCGGATTGGTGCAATTCGGCGCGTGGCTTCATGTTTGCGCTGGGCTGCATCCAGTCGCAATCGTGCCATACAGACAGATGCCCGACAGGTGTGGCCACACAAGATCGTACACGCCAACGCGCCTTGGTTGTGCCCGACAAGGCTCAACGCGTCGCCACTTTCCATCATGCAACGCTTGAGGCCCTGGCCGAGCTCACAGCAGCAGCGGGGCTTGATCATCCATCAGGGTTCAAATCCAGCCATATTTCACGGCGCATTTCGCAAAGCCAAGTCGTCACGCTGGCAGATCTTTATCCCACATTGCGCAAGGGCGAGCTCTTGTCAGGCGCGAAAGATCCACGCTTTGCGAGGGCTTGGGATTTGGCAGATGAAGCGAGTTTTGCGCCGCGCGATCTGTGATCAGCGCGGTTCGCTCATGCGTCGCACCTTGCTGACAATCTCGGGGCTCGTGGCATAAGCACGCGCAACAACGGCGGCAATGTCCTCGCCAGTGACAAGCTGTACTTCCATATTTCGCTTGTCGGCCTCGGCTTTGAAGTCACTATCAACCATCATGGTCGCAAAAGCTTGACGCAGAGCTGACAGGCGATCGGCGGGTACATCGGGCGGCGTGATGAAGGGGCGGCCTGCCAATTGCGGGGCGAGCAAAAGTTCAGCCGCTGCGCGATCTGCGTCATTGTTGAGAAAGTCGAAGATCAGCGGAACATCGGGTAGCTCCGGATGTTTCTTCAAAGCCAGTTGAACAAGAAAATTGACTTTCTTTTGAGCAATCCAGTCTGGCTTGGTTGTTTTGAAAGTCGACCAGAACAAGGCTGGATAGCCTTCGATCTCGCCACGCTCCAATGCCAGCATAGATTGCCCCGCGCCCGCATAGCCGGTGATGAGACGAATTTTTGCCCCCGTCAGATCGCTGAGCGCATAGGCATAATTGGCGCTGATGGAGCCAATGACGCCAGCCATTATGGTCTCACGCTTTTGCAAATCGGTCAGCGTTTTGGTGGGCGAACTATGCCAGGTGAAGGCCAAAGCGACTTCGCTATTGGCCGAGCCAATATAGCCCAGTTTGGTTGCATCAAATTGTTCGCCGCCGGGGGCAACAAGCGGCTGGAAGGCAACGGTGTTTTGCACCTGCCCGATGACGCTGCCATCCTTGGGCGCAATCTTGGCTAAAAAATTGGTGGCAACAATTCCACCCGCGCCGATCATTTGTTTGACGACGATGTTGGGACGGCCAGGAATCTGTTTGCCCAGATGCGCGGCAAC
Organism: Beijerinckiaceae bacterium; assembly: GCA_947456315.1. Taxonomy (GTDB): domain Bacteria; phylum Pseudomonadota; class Alphaproteobacteria; order Rhizobiales; family Beijerinckiaceae; genus Terripilifer. The sequence continues at coordinate 9,327 of CANGRU010000003.1, forward strand.
AAGACGCGCATAGGCATCATAACCGCTGCCAGCTTCCGAGCCGACCATCATGTCGATGATTTTGCCCTTATAGAAGGCCTCCGGAGTCTGCGCAGTCGCCAGTTGGCTGCAGAGAGCAAGACAAGACAAAGACAAGGCCAGACGAGCGACAGACATGCGCATGATTTCGCCTCCTCCCTGTGACTCATGAGAGTCTTGTGCCTGTTGCGGCACTTGTCTCGAAGACTAAAACCGGTTTTGCAAACGCGCAACCTGTCGCTATCATCGCCCTTGAGCAGGGCGCATGAGACGCCCGCCAAGGGAGGATAGCTATGTTCTCACGACGCGAGGCCTTGGCCTCACTTGCCGGCGCCCCCATGGTGGGCGCAACATTTGGAATGGCTGATGCCGCAGCGCAGGCAGCGCAATTCTATGCGGGCAAAACACTCAACATCATCGTCGGCTCGTCAACGGGCGGTTATTACGACACGGCCGGTCGAACCATTGCCCGCCATCTCTCGCGGTTTATTCCGGGTCAACCGAGCATTGTCGTGCAAAACCAACCCGGCGCTGGTGGTCTCGCCATTGCCAACAAGCTGGCGCATACACTCGATCGCGATGGTCTCTCCATTGTTGTGATGAGCCGAGCATTACCGCAGTTGGCCTTTCTGAATGATCCCAATGCCAATTTCGATCCGCTGAAACTGACCTGGCTGGGCTCGCTCTCGTCCTACAAGGATGATGCCTATCTGATGGTCGTGAATGAAAAGTTCCCGGCCCATAATATGGCGGACCTCGCCAAACTGCCCAAGCCCGCCATTCTGGGTGGCACGCGGGGCGGCTCCACCAACATCACCTTTGCGCTCATCGGCAAAGATATGGTGGGCATGAATGTCGATGTTGTGCGCGGCTTTCCGGGCGCCAATGAAATCTGGCTTGCCATGGAACGTGGCGAAGTTGACGGGCAGATTGTCGACATCAGCGCCATCATGGTCGGGCGCCCGCAGCTTTGGGCAGAGAAGAAGCTGAAACCGCTCATCGCTTTTGGTCGCACTGAACGGCTGCCTGATTATCCGCAAGTGCCCATTGCCCGCGAATTGGTGAAGCAAGGCGAGGATTTCGCTTTGCTGGATTTTGCAGAAATGCCTTTCTTCATGGCGCTTCCGGTGGTTGCCCCACCCGAAATCCCGGCTGATCGCGCTGCCATTCTGCGCAAGGCTTTCATGGATATGGCGATGGACGCCACGTTCCGCGCTGAAATGCTGAAAGCTGGCATCATGACCAGTCCGGTGGATGGTGCTTATGTCCACGCGCTTCTGGAACGCGCGTCCAAGACACCTGAATCCATTCGCCAGCGTTTTGCCAAACTGCTTGCTGACAAGTGAGGACTGATATGTCTGATTATGTGTTGCTCGATATTGTCCGCAATGGTCAGGTCGCGACCATTGAATTGAAGCGGCTGGAAAAGCACATCCGCGATTTGATGCGCACCGAAAAGCGCGGCGGCGCCCAGCGTGCATCCGAAGTCGCGCGCGCTTTGCAGGAATTGCGCGATGATGACGAGATTCGTGTGATTGTGATCACCGGCAAGGCCGATGTTTTCACCATCCCGCCATCTTCTTATGGACACCACGGCAATCCCGGCAATGATTGGGATATTATGAGCGGCGTCACCAAGGCTGTGGAGGCCATGTGCACCATTGAAAAGCCGGTGATTGCCAAAGTGAACGGCCATGCTGTCGGCTTTGGTGCAAACCTTGTTCTGGCGTGCGATTTCATCATTGCGCGTGAAGATGCGATCATTGCCGATCATCATATGAGCGCGGGCGAATTGATGATTGATGGTCAGGTGGTGGGCTCAGCCGATCATTGCATGGTGACGGGTGATGGCGGAACGGTTTTCGCTCCGCTCAAAATGCCGCTCGCCATGGCCAAGGAATATCTGATGCTGGCGCGACCCTTTACCGCCAAGGAATTAGCGACCATGGGTGTGGTTAATTATGCCGTGCCCTTTGCCGAGCTTGATGCCAAGACGGATGAGATTGCGCAGCGCCTTCTGAAGCGCAATGCCTATGCGCTGGCCATGACCAAGCGTGTCCTGAACAAACAGGCGATGGCGCAATTCAACCAATCGCATGATGCGTCATTGGCCTATGAGTTCCTGAATTTCTATATGCAGACACCGCAAGCCAAGGAATTGGGCAAGGGGCGTGGCGAGACCAAGCTCTGATCAGCTGCGCGGTGTGGCGCGGTTGACCAGCATGGTCGTGATCGCCAGCGTCGAAAAACCAGCGGATGCCCAGAACACCAGTTCGGGGCGTCCGAAGTCCATCAGCCAGCCATAGATCGACGGGCCAATAATCTGACCGCCGCTATAGCCTGTGGTGACAAAGCCAAACAATGTGCCGACGCTGACACCATCGCTGGCGGCATGGCGCACCGACACATCACGCGAGGCATTGACGAGACCGCGCATCGCGCCGGCCATGCCGAGCATGACAATGACAATCCAGAACGGCAAGCCACCCGCGCCCGCCACCAGCACGCACACGCCTGATAGCGCAAAGCAAAGTGCGAGAATGAGTTCGTGATTTTCGATTTTGTCAGCGAGCCAGCCACCGGGCAGGACAGCTGCCATTTGCAGGCCTTGATAGGCCGTCAGCGCAACGGCTGTGACGGTGACAGGCAGACCATAAATCTCTTTGAAAGCGACCACCGAGAAATGCACCATGCCGGAATTGGCGGCTGATGAGAGGACATAAAAAGCAAACAGCATGAGAATTTTGGGCGAGCCGAGCAGTTGGCCCCACGAATCCTTCTGCTTGGCTTTTGTTTTGCCAACGCCTGAGAGAAGTGTGGTGAGAAAGAACAGCGCCACACCCAGAACCATGCCGACCAGACCAATCGCCATGACAGCCACGCGCCAATTTGTGACGGCTGCCAGTGTCACCATGATGGGCGGAGCTGCCAGAAAGCCAAGATTGCCAGCCAGCGAATGTGACGAGAGCGCGCGGCCAAGTCGGCCTATCGAAATCCGTGCATTGAGAATCGAATAATCAGCCGGGTGGAACACGCTGGACCCCGCACCCGCCAGAAGCATCAGGGCAACAATCTGCCAGTAATCAGTCGCAAGGCCCGTGAGTGCAATAGCCAGCGCATTGAGAAAGAGACCTGCCGCCAACACACGTTGTCCGCCGATGCGATTGACCAGAAAGCCAACCGGCGTTTGCAAGAGGCCCGTGGTGACAGCATAGGCGGTGATGGACAGGCCAAGTTCGACATAGCCGACATTGAAGTCGGTCCGCAGCTGCGGAAACATGGGCGGCAGCGCCAGCATGTAGAGATGGCTCAGCAAATGCGCAAAGCTGACCAGACCGATGATCTGGACTTCCTGTTTGGTGTCGGACGCTTGCGCCATGCTCATATCAACGGGCCTCAAAAAGTTCGATCATGGTCTTGCCGCCCTGCATGGGCAGGTCGGCAAAGTATCCCGGAGATGTCTGGAGCATGTTGCATCAGCTCTCGATTTGGCGCTTCAGCCAAAATCTAGCGGGATGCCGGGCCCTTGTCATCAGGCATGCATGAGAGCGGCCTTGGCCGGATCATAATAGGCAATGGTCTCAAAGCCGGTTGCGGCCACAGTGGCAATTGTTTTGCCGCCGACCTTGCGCGTATAAGTCGATCCGCTCAGCGTCCATTCCTTGGCTGTGCCAGCCAGATAGAGCGTGTCATTGCCCGCCCCGCCATCAAGCGTCATCGTGCCGCTGGCAGCAGAATAAACCTGATCAGCGCCTGAACCGCCTTTGACCGTGGCAATTTTGCTCCCATAGGCAAGGCTCACATTGTTTTTGGTGCTGCCGATGGAGCTGAATGCACCTTCACGCAAATCGACCAGATTGTTCTTGGTCATGGTGGAGAGATCCACGGTGGCGCCCTGCGGTGTCCAGAGCGATTCCAGTCCCGCCCAGCCATCTGTGAACGTAGTGGTCTGATATTTGGCCAGAGCCTGCGCATTGCTCGGCGTGCGATTGGCACCATACAGATATTGCAGGGCCGCCATATCATAAGCCATGAGCGTTTGCGGATTGGCCGAAATACCCGACGCACCGTAATAAGACATGACCGTATTGCGGCGATTGTCATCGGCTTGCGCCAGATAGGGCCCGGGTGTTCCGCCACCACCTGCATTGTAATTGCCGGGATGTTTCAGCCCGAGCGTATGGCCGATCTCATGCACGAGCGTGAGCAGGCCATAGGACCCATTGGAGAAATTGCTATTGGTCGACTGATCATTGGCGAGCATGAGATATTGCGCATGCGAGCCGCTGCGGTTGGGCATATAGGCGTAGCCCGCGCTCGTGCCACCCTGGTTGTTGGTGCCAAAGACTATATCTGCCTGCGCGGGGTCGGTGACCAGTTCAAAGCTCTGGTTGATGATGCTGGAATAATAAGCAAAGACGTCTTGAACAGCCTGTTTCTGTGTGGCGCTCATCACAGCCGCACCTGTGGCATCAGAGCCCGACAATTTCGATAGAAAGCTTGAATCCATAAAGGCGAATTTGATTGATCGCCCGACAACATTTTGAAGCTCGGTCACGCCGGTCTTGATCACATTGGTGGTCTTGGTTGCCACGCTGCCGGTTGCGTGTTGCCAGACATTCGTGCCTCCCATCAGCAGCGCATCAATGTTTTTGTCGCCACTTGTGGTGGGTAATTTGGAAAGCGCTTGGCCCACACCGATCTGATAGCTTCCATAAAGATTGGTAGTGGTGCCTGTTTTGCCAATGGGCTGTCCGGTCAGGCGAATGGTGTAAATGCCTGCCGTCGCTGGGGTGATCGTAAGAGTGTTTTGTGTTTTGCCCGCCCCCGCCAAAGCGGATGTCACCACTTTGTTGCTGGCATCAAGCAATTCGATCTTCATCTGTCCGCGTGAATCCGACAGGCCGAAGGCTGTTGAAATCGTGTAAGTGGCACCCGCTTTCAGCGCGACTGTCTGGCTCGCAGAATTGGGCCCGCTGGTGCCAACCGTGACGGTTTTGCTGCCATAGGTTTCATATGTCCCACCCGAGGCGGCCAGTTCGATGCTGGCCACAGCACTGCCTGCAGCTTGCACCTGCGCCGCAGCCACACGCGCAGCCGCATCGCTCATCGCCTGTGACAGCCGTAGCGGCTGCATGACGACAGGTTTTGCGTTGGTCAGCGTGGCGCTTGGCAAAGCCGATGGCGTTTTCAGCAGGGCCAGACTTTGTGTGGCAGATGTGAGTGCAGCAAGATTGGGCATGGCTCGATCCTTGGAAAGATAGCTCCAAGGTGGCGCAGTGCTGCTCGTGAAAGTGTTAATGCGCATTCATCTGTGCGCGTTTCTTTGCGCTGATGCTGACTGAAATCTTGCTGCAATTGTTCAATTTTTGCTGACGTTGCGTCAGACGTGATCCCACATATCGAACACGGCAGCCTGCCCGAGCCGCAGGCCGTCTTCGTTTGTGACGCTCCATAAAATCACATTGGAAATACGAAATCTCTTGCCGCTTGCGCTGATGCGAATGCCCGCATAATCATCGATGAAACCTTTGCGTGCTGCCAGTTCCATCAGGCGTTGGCGCTCCTCGCGCAGCATTGGTTCGGCTGTCAGGCGTGATGGCATGCGTGTGAACTCCGCAAAGTCCATCTCCCACAAATCAAGCGCAATCTGATTGCCGTAATTGAGAACGGGATCAGCCTCGGTGCCGTGTGAGAGCAAGGCAAAGGGCGCTTTGAACAAACTCTCTGCATCTTGCGCTGCATCACCAGTTGCCGAAATGAGATCACGCCCGACAAGGCGTTTGAAAGACTGGATCATCATTTGTGACTGCGCCTGTATGTCCGGGCGCAGCCAAATCTCTGGGCTTGGCATCAGGCCATACCCGCCTTGATGCGCTCAGGTGTCAGCGGCGCACGGCGCAGACGCAAACCGGTTGCATCATAAATTGCATTGGCCAATGCGGCAGCAGTCGGGCGCGACGAGGCTTCACCCGCACCCGTGGGGGCAACGTCCGGCCGATCAATCAGGATGACATCGATTTCCAGCGGGCGATCTGTGATGTCGGCAATATGATAGCCGTTCCAGTCGACGCTGGTGACATTCTTGTTGTCAAAGGTGACTTCTTCAAACAAAGCACGGCTGGTCGATTGAATGATATTGGCTTCGACCACTTTGCGGATCATGTCGGGGTTCACAATCTGCCCGCAATCGTGCGCAACAGTGATTTTGCGCACACGCACACGTCCGGTTTTTCTATTCACCTCGATATCGGCAACAGTTGCCACGCGCGTGCCCGCCCGCATGGCGTAGGACACGCCTTGGCCGAGGAACAGATCGCCTTGCGTCTGTTTGCGCGCAGCTGTGCGCGTCTGCCAGCCGGCTTTTTCGGTTGCGGCTTTGATCACCGCCACATCGCGTGCGTCTTTGACATATTGCAGACGGAATTCGACAGGGTCTTGGCCAAGCGCCAAAGCGACTTCATCCATGAAAGATTCAACCGCGAAATGCACCTGTGGCCCACCCGGATCGCGCATATGCGCGGTGCGCAAGGGGGAGGCGCGGTCCAGAAGCGGAGGAATAATGCTGGAGACTTTCTGGAAGGCTTCGAAATTGTAATTTTCTTCTGGCGGACCAAAGATCAGAACCGGTTTCAGCGGCAGGCCGAGCAACTGGCCAGCCAGCGTGTGTGAAGGGTCGCCTTCATTGTTGAGGCAATCACGCTTGGAGAAGACTTTCGAGTCAAACTGCCAGCCGATGACGCGGTTGTTGGCATCTACAGCGACCCTCGATGTATGCACGCTGGCGGGTGCTTTGGGATCCCAGCCATGGCCTTCATGGCGCATGCTTTGCACCCGCACAGGCTTGCCGACCGCTTTCGACAAAACAGCGGCATCCATGACGACATCGCCGGAATCATTGCGCCCGTAAGAGCCCGGACCGATCATGGAATAGCAAATGACTTTTTCCGGATCGAGACCCAGCAGCATGGCCACGCCGTCGCGCGCGTAATGGGGCTTTTGTGTTGCCGACCACATGCGCACGCCATCTGGCTTCACATCCACAAGTCCGCAAGCTGGTCCCATGGGGGCATGCGACTGGAAGGGCCATTCATATTGCGCTTCAATCACGCGCGCGGCTTTTGCGAATGTCGCTTCGACATCGCCCTTCTCTTTGTCGACATCACGCTTGATCACTTTGGATTTGCGTATGTGGTCATGCAATGTGTCATGTGTCGGAAAAGCGGGTGCCACCTCCGACCATGTGACTTTGAGCTGGCGCGCTGCTTTGATGGCATCCCATTCACGCGGCGCCACAAGGCCCAGAAAGCCCTTGTCATGGACGATTGTCACGCCCGGAATATCTTTGATGGAGGATTCATCAAAGGACACAGGCACAGCGCCGGCCACGGGTGGGCGAATGACGCGCCCATGCACCATGCCTTCGACTTTTTTGTCGACGAGATATTCTGTGCTGCCCAGAATCTTGCCCTCGACATCGCGGCGCTTGATGCCGCTCTTGCCGACGATGCGATAATCCTTGGGTGATTTGGGTTGTGCGCGACCTTTGATCGACAGATCGCTGCCGATGATTTTATTCCATTCCAGCGTTTCGCTGAAATGGCGTCCGCCGATCAGCTCGCCATAGCTGACAGATTTGGTTGCATCGGTCTTGGCGATGACGCGCCCGTCTTCTGTTCGCAGGTCAGGTGCCGCAATGCCGAGCTTTGCGGAAGCCATGTCCACCAGCACCATGCGTGCTTCGGCCGCCGCGGCCCGCATGGCCACACCACCTTTCCAGATGCCGGTCGAACCTGAAGCGCCGCCCATATTGATGGTGACATGCGTATCGCCCTGCACAATGGCGACGCGCTCGAGTGGCAGATCGAGCTCTTCTGCAATCATCTGCGCCCAGCCGACATCCGTGCCTTGGCCCATGTCGATCTTGCCGATCCAGCCGGTCGCATGGCCGTCTTTGTCGATGCTGATGTAGGTCGCCAGATTGTCCGGCTTCATCGGCAGACGGGAATTGATGGGCGCTGCCTTGGCCTCGATGCCCGGCAGGGCAATGGCAATGGTGAAGGCCCCTGAGCTTGCCAGAAATGCGCGGCGGCTGGTTGCGAGCGTCATGTGGTCCTCCCGATTATTTTTACTTTGAATCTGAGTGAGCCATGAATCGCGTGTCTGCGCAATTTGTATGAGACAAAGAGATTTCGTTGAGGGCCCCCTTTTCAGGGCAACCCCCTTGGGCATAGGCTGTCTGCAACAGATAAAAATCTGGCCATGGCCAAAAACGGGCCGGGCAAACTCTGGGGAGGATCGGATGAGCCGACACGCGGGCGTTTTCCTGTTTGCGAGCTTTTTCGCAACTGCAGCATTTGCGCAATCAGCAGGCGGACCTGCCGCCAAGCCGGATCTCGCTCAGGGGCGCGATCTTTACGAGCAGTCCTGCGGCGTTTGCCACACCAAGCCGCTCATCACCTCTGGCCGCTTTGGTCCGGCCTTGTCCAAGCAAAATCTGGGTGGACAGGCGGATGTCATGGCAGAGGTGATTGCCAATGGCATCCCGCAGCGCATGCCAGGCTTCAAACATCATCTCGATGCGGGCCAAATCCGCGCCATCGTTGCCTATGTGCAGACGCTCGATCCTCCGCCAGCCGAGGCGGCTAAACCCACTGCGCGCACGACCGGCGAACGCCGCGACGATAATTGAGGGAGGCTATCCATGACATATTACGCAAACGTCAGTTCACTCGCCCTCATCGCAGCTCTGGCCTCGGGCGCCGCGCAAGCCGATGTGCTTTTGTCGGGCACCATCAAAACCAAGGATGGCGCCACCATGGCTGGCGTTACCGTCTCCGCCAAAAAGGACGGATCGCCGATCACCACCACCGTCTTTACCGACCAGACGGGGCGCTATTATTTCCCTGACCTGCCGGAGGGAAAATATAACGTCTGGGCGCAGGCCATTGCTTACGACACGGCAAAAAGCGAAGTCGCGCTCACTGCGGCCAAGGCACAGGATTTCACGCTGCAAAGCTTTGCTGATTTCGTGAAGCAATTGCCGGGTGACGAATTTCTCGCAGCTCTGCCGGAGGCCACAGCCGATGACGCGCGGATGAAGACATTCATTCGCAAAACCTGCACAGGCTGCCACACAGCCGCCTATCCGCTGCAACACAAGTTTGATGAAGCAGGCTGGAATTCCATTCTCGAAGCCATGAAGCGGTTCAATGTGCTGGGTGTGCACCGTGGTGATCATGAGCCGCCCAATGCCAGCATCGAAGCCCATCAGGCCGAACTTGCACGCTATCTCGCCCGCGCCCGTGGGCCGGGTGAAACGTCGATGAATTTCAATCTGCGCACACGCCCGACAGGTGAGGCAGCGCGCGCCGTGTTTCGCGAATATGATGTGCCGCTTGATCCGGATTTGAAACTGCCGGGCACCTATTACACCCATGATGGCAGCGATTGGTCGAAGGGCACGCCGTCAGGCATGTTCGGTGGCTATGGCGTGCATGATGCGGAAGCCGATCTTGACGGCAATATCTGGTTCACCCATTCATGGCCAAGCCGCACCATCACCGTTGGCCGCATTGACGCCAAGACGGGCGCGTTCAAGGCGATCAAAGTGGAAGAGCCCAACGGCTTTGCCTCACAGACCCACGGCATTGTGCGTGACCAGAAAGGTTTCCTCTGGTTCAACACGCGTCCTGGCACTTCGCCGGGCGGCAATCCGACAGGCCTCGCCAAACTCGATCCCAAAACGGAAGCCGTCAAAGTCTATGTGCCGCCCAAGCCGATGTCCGGCACAGCCGGCACGCTGGATGTTGATCCGAAGGGGTTCATCTGGGTGACCACACCTGACGGTGTGTTGCGTTTTGATCCCGAGAAAGAAGCCTTCCTCGAGTTCAAATCACTCAATTACAAGAGCGATAAAGGTGTCGGCACCGTCTATGGCACAGCAGCAGATGCGGCTGGCAATGGCTGGTGGCTCGATATGAAATTCGACAAAGTCTTGCGTGGTGATCCCGTCAATGGCCAGACGGGCGAAATCCAGTTGCCGCCTGTGCAAGCGGAACTTGATCGTCTCAATGCGGATGAAAAAGCGCTTTATGCCAAATATGTCGTGCCGGATTTCAACACGCCCTATCCGTGGGCGCAGGGTGCACGCCGCATGGGGGGCGACAAAAATCCGGATGGTGAATTTGTCTATGTCGGCAATTCATTCGGCGGCAATCTGGCGCGCATCAATAT
>CANGRU010000004.1 GCA_947456315.1 Beijerinckiaceae bacterium
CTTTCTTCTCTCACACAATCACTTGCAGAGATCACTTGCAGAGATCACTTGCAGAGATCATTTGCCGCGATTGGCGATTAGATCATCGACCACGCTCGGGTCAGCGAGTGTGGACGTGTCACCCAGCGCGCCGAATTCATTCTCGGCAATCTTGCGCAGGATGCGGCGCATGATTTTGCCCGAGCGTGTCTTGGGCAGGCCCGGCGCCCATTGAATGACATCGGGCGAAGCAATCGGACCGATTTCCTTGCGCACCCAATTGACGAGTTCCTTGCGGAGCTCTTCTGTGGGCTGCTCACCGCTCATCAGCGTGACATAAGCATAAATGCCCTGCCCCTTGATGTCGTGCGGATAGCCGACGACGGCTGCTTCCGACACTTTCGGATGCGCCACCAGCGCGCTTTCGACTTCGGCTGTGCCCATGCGATGGCCAGACACATTGATCACGTCATCGACGCGACCCGTGATCCAGTAATAGCCATCCTCATCACGACGGCAGCCGTCACCGGTGAAATATTTGCCCGGATAGGTCGAGAAATAAGTCTGCACGAAGCGCTCATGATCGCCATAGACCGTGCGCATCTGGCCCGGCCATGAATCAGCCAGCACGAGATTGCCCTCGCACGCGCCGTTGAGAATGACACCATTGGCATCGACCACTTCCGGCTTCACGCCGAAGAACGGACGCGTCGCCGAGCCCGGCTTCAAGGCTGTTGCACCGGGCAGTGGCGAGATCAGTACGCCGCCCGTTTCGGTCTGCCACCATGTATCAACAATCGGGCAACGGCTGTCGCCGACGACACGATAATACCATTCCCACGCTTCCGGATTGATCGGCTCGCCGACCGAACCCAAGAGACGCAAAGTCGAACGCGAGGTCTTCTTGACAGGATCTTCGCCCGCGCCCATCAGCGAGCGAATGGCGGTCGGGGCTGTGTAGAAAATATTGACCTTGTGCTTGTCGATCACGTCCCAGAAGCGCGACATCGACGGATAATTCGGCACGCCTTCAAACATCAGCGTGGTCGCGCCATTGGCGAGCGGACCGTAGATGATGTAGCTGTGGCCGGTGACCCAGCCCACGTCCGCCGTGCACCAGTACACATCGCCATCGTGATAATCGAAGACATATTGATGTGTCATCGACGCATAGACGAGATAGCCACCGGTTGTGTGCACGACGCCCTTGGGCGCGCCGGTCGAACCTGATGTGTAGAGCAGGAAGAGCGGATCTTCCGCATTCACATGTGTGGGTGCGCAATCAGCCGAGACTTTTTTGACTTCGTCTTCGTACCAGAAATCACGGCCGGCCTGCATGTCGATCTTGCCGCCGGTGCGCTTGACGACGATCATCGACGTGACGACACCGGCCACTTTTTTGCAGGCCTCGTCAGCATTGATCTTGAGGGCAACTTTGCGGCCACCGCGCAGACCCTCATCCGCCGTGATGACGACTTTGGATTTGCAGCCCTCGATACGCTGCGCCAGAGAATCCGGCGAGAAACCACCCAAGACGATGGAATGCACCGCGCCCAGACGCGCGCAAGCCAGCATCGCATAAGCGGCTTCGGGAATCATCGGCAGATAGATGGTGACTGTGTCGCCCTTGTTGACGCCATGCGCCTTCAGGACATTGGCGAATTTGCACACTTCCGCATGCAGTTCGGAATAGGTGATGTGCTTGGATTCATTCGGGTCGTCACCTTCCCAAATGATCGCTGTCTGGTTGCCGCGCTTCTCGAGATGACGATCAACGCAATTATAGGCGACATTGGTGACGCCATCCTCGAACCATTTGATCGAGACATTATGCGGATCGTAGCTGGTGTTCTTCACCTTGGTGTAAGGCTTGAACCAATCAATGCGCTTGCCGTGTTCGCCCCAGAAGGATTCCGGATTGTCGACGGATTGGGCATACATCGTCTTGTACTTGGCATCATCGACATAAGCGCGACGGGCCCAATCAGCACTGACGCCGTAAACTTTCTCGGACATATTCCTCTCCCCAGAGACTCAAGACCGCATGGACTTTTGCCACGCGGCTTTTTGCACAGAATTTGTGCGCCGCATTATGCCCATGGTGAGCCCGCGAACAAGGAGTTGCGCGCTCACACTTTCGTCGCGAGACGTTTAGGGGAAGAGATCGGGACCGCAGGAATGACCCTTTACGGGCATTCCTTCTTGACGCGGTCGAGCGCACCAGCAATTCCGTTCAACGGATAGGTATCCGTGGTCAGATTGCCGCGCATGGATGTTGCCTTGATGGTGAGCTTGGTGCCGCGGCGCATGGCCTCGACCAGAACGGCATTGCGGGCGGCTTCCTTCACCCACAAATGCGGCCCCTGCGCGGCCATCACGAATTTCTCGCTGCCGACCTGAAGCTCGGGCGCGGGCTTATCCGCCTTGGCGGGGAAACCCATAATGATCGAGATCTCGTTGTTCACCTTCTCGGCAGGGCGGGTCGAGATGAAGAAAAAGGCCGGATCACGCTGCAAATTGGCCGGAGCGCGCTCTGCCGGCTTGGCGGCGACATAGCACTGCTTGGTCGGGCCAGAGCCAGCGACATAGATGCCCCAATCCCCTGACTGGCCGATCGGGGTCGAGCCCGCGGTCGGTGCGGGCGCTTCCTGCTTGGCAGCAGGCTTGGCCGCCGCCGCAGCGGGCTTGGCTCCTGGCTTGGCAGCCTGGGCAAGGGTTACGGGAGCGAAGCCGCCCAGGAGGGCGGTCGCGAGAGCAAGGCGGGCCAGCGCCCGGGGGGTGCAAAGGGTGCGAATCATGATGCGATGATATTCGGCCCAATTGTCCTTTCGAGGGGTTAACGCGGGCCGCCGCCCATCCACTTCTTTTGAGACCTTATGAGAATTCGCAAAATCGCGCAGGCGTGTCATGATGACGACTGTCAAGAAAAATTGACAGTTGAAGCCTAATGTTGTCTTTGACATCAGCCCTTGAGCGCAAGCTCTGTTGGCCCGCTGCATCTGGTTTTCCCGGAGATGGGTTCCTAACTCATATCCGCCCCCAGAACGGGACAATAATTTCGAAAGATACGGACCGGGAATGACGTCCCACGCCTCCGAACACGCTGCGCTCGTCGCTGCGGTCGCCACACAACGCGATCGCACGGCTTTCACGGCCCTGTTCGACTATTACGGTCCAAGGCTCAATGCCTATTTGTTGCGGCTTGGCTGCGACCGCGCCGCCGCTGAGGAAATCGCCCAAGACGCGATGGTTGCTTTGTGGCGCAAGGCCCATCTGTTCGATCCGGCCAAATCCTCTCTGGCGACCTGGCTCTACCGCATTGCGCGCAATCGGCGCATCGATGTGTTGCGCCGCGACCGCGTCGACTTCATGGATCCGGATGATTTCGCGCTCGACATCCCCGATGAGAGCAGCGTCGATGCCGACCGTTTGCTGGATTCGCAATCACGCGATGACATTTTGCGCGTTGCCATGAAGCAATTGCCACAAGAGCAATTAAGCCTCGTGCAGATGGCTTTCTTCGAAAGCCTGTCGCATTCGGAAATTGCGGAAAAGACCGGCCTGCCATTGGGCACTGTGAAGTCACGCATCCGGCTGGCTTTCACGCGCCTGCGTCGCGCCCTTGAAGCCAGCGGCGTTGTGGAAGCCGAATAGGCCTCAGAGCTGTCCACCTTTGCCTGATGCGAGAATGGGGCCGAGCGCATCGCCCCAGCTCTTTTGCACAATCACGACATAGCCATCAGCCTCATCCGCACGCGCTTCCGGCAGCGGCATTTCAAAACGCGCAGCCGCGCCCGTCCAATGGCCCATGCGTACGATGGAGCGCACAACATTGGTATAAGTGATCTCGCGGCCTTTGTTCTCGCCGCGCCCGACCGAAATGACGCGGCTCTTGATCACACGCATCAGCCAGACACCGGCACCACGACCAAGATCGGCGGCAGAGTCTCCGAGCTCGACCACCACCATGCCGTTCTGCTCACGCAAAGTGAAAGGGGCATCCTGAGCCGCGCGACTTGCCGCCGCATCATCGACCAAGGACAAGACCTGAGCGCGGTCACTGCCAACACCATGCCACTGGCCATCAATCACCACTTGCGGCGTATAGACCTGATGATCACCGCGGCTTTGTGCATAATGTTTCTGACGCAATGTAAATTCAGGCTTTGCCAGCGTGTCTTTCCAGCCGTTGTAATCCCAGATATCGACAGGCAGCGACAGAACGATCACATCACGTCGCTCGCGCGACAATTGCGCCATGAGATCATCAGCCGGCGGACAAGACGAGCACCCCTGGCTGGTAAACAGCTCGACAATGGCGGGGTGAGACGGCGGCTTGTGGTGCATCTGGGCAGCAGGCGCGAATGAGCAGATCGCGGCCAAAGCCGTCAACGCCACGCCTGTGATTGCCAAGGCCCGCATGCCTGTGTCCCATCAAGATCTGATGGGCATGTTCTAGGAGGAAGCAACACCGATCGCCACTCACATGCAGGTGAAGTGAGTGACGGGGAACATCAGCGCCCACGCAAAATGGCGAGCACCTTTTGGCCCGGACGTCCATCATCGGTGAGATTGGACCGGCGCTGGACATCCGCAACGGCGGCGCGTGTTTTGGCGCCGATCGCACCATCGGGCTCACCCACATCATAACCACGTGCAATCAAAAGTCGTTGAAGCTCGCGCTTTTCAGCACGCGACAGGCCCGGATCATCCGTAGGCCAGCGCGCCCGAATGCCGCCATGGCCTTTGACCTGCTCTGATAAAAGCGCAATCGCCAGCGCATAGGATGTCGCGCCATTGTAGGAAAAAATCGCATCATAATTTTTGAAGACAAGGAAAGCGGGGCCATCCGCACCCGCAGGCAACACAAGCCCTGCCGGGCCCGGACCATGGAGCGCTTTGCCATCCAGCCGCTTCACACCAAGCTTGGTCCATTGTTTGAGCGGCTTTTTATTGGTGCGCCCTGATGGGCCTGCATAACGCGCCGGCACGCTGACTTCATAGCCCCAGATTGCATTGGGCTGCCAACCACCATTGCGCAGAAAATTCGCGGTCGAATAAAGCGCGTCGGGAATGGAATCGACGAGATTGGCATGACCATCTCCGTCACCATCGACAGCCAGTCGCAAATAGGTGGAGGGCATGAATTGGGTATGGCCGAAAGCGCCCGCCCATGAGCCCCGCAATTTTTCCGGCGCCAGATCACCACGTGCGACAATTTTCAAAGCGGCCATAAATTCGCTGCGGAAATAATCGCGTCGACGCGGCGCGGTGCAAGCCAGCGTCGAGAGCGATTGCGGCAAATCATACCGCCCTGCCAGCCGCCCATAATCGCTTTCAACGCCCCACACAGCCAGAACAATATGGCGATCGACACCAAATTGCTTTTCAGCTGCGCGCAAGACGCGATCATATTTATGAAGCATCTGACGTCCGTCAGAAATCTTCTCGGCATCCACCAGTGACGCGAGATAATCCCAGATCGGCGTGACGAATTCGGGCTGCGCCTCGGAGAGTTCGACAATTTTGGGATCGGGCTCGACGCCACGCATCACGCGATCAAAGACCGCGGTCGGGATGCCTTGCGTCTCAGCCTGGATACGCAATTGCTCCACACAGGAAGCAAATTGCGCTTGGGCAGGATAGAGCAACAAAAGAAAAGCCGTCATTGCGAGCCAAAGGCGAAGCAATCCAGAAAGCCCCACGTGTTGCCTCTGGATTGCTTCGCTTCGCTCGCAATGACGGACGACGTGCATTACGCCCAGGCGTGCGTGTTGTGCTTGTCTTCGAAGGCTTTGATCTTGTCGGATTTGACCAGCGTCAGGCCGATGGCATCGAGGCCGTTCAGCAAGCAATGCTTGTTGAATTCAGCGATCTCGAATTTCACAACACCACCATCAGGGCCCTTGATCTCTTGACGCTCGAGATCAACTGTCAGCGTCGCATTGGCGCCGCGCGAGGCATCGTCCATCAGCTTCTTGAGATCGTCGGGCGAAACCTTGGCCGGCAGAATGCCGTTCTGGAAGCAATTGTTGTAAAAGATGTCGGCGAAGCTGGTCGAGATGACGCAACGAATGCCGAAATCGAGCAGCGCCCAAGGCGCATGTTCGCGCGACGAGCCGCAGCCGAAATTATCTTCCGCCACCAGAATGGTCGCCTTGCGATAGGCTGGCTGGTTAAGGACGAAATCGGGATTTTCCGAGCCGTCTTCCTTGAAACGCATTTCCGAAAACAGACCTGCGCCCAGACCCGTGCGGGCGATGGTCTTCAGATACTGCTTGGGGATGATCATGTCGGTGTCGACATTGGTGATCGGCAGGGGGGCTGCGACGCCCGTGAGGGTCGTGAACTTGTCCATTGCGCTTGCGTCCGTCTGTTCAGCTTGGTGCCGCCGTTCAGGCAGCGGGATCGGGGCTTTCAATGAAGCCTCCAGCCGCGCGGGTCAAGGGGAAGTGGCCGGCTCTGGCTGCAGGGCTTCGGCGACATAGAGCGGGTCTTTCCGGATGACGCGCAGAAAGGCCATGGCGAAACTGTCGGGCAAATAGCGGCCCTGTTCCCAATCACGCAGTCGGGAGACATTGAGGCCAAAGCGTTCAGCAAATTTGTCCTGGCTCAGCCCAGTGGCCTCACGCGTCTGGCGGACAAAGCGGCCAGCAACAGCGCGGTCCAGCTCCTCATCCGTCGAGGGGGGATTGTCAGGGTCATCAAGCGCATTCTGCTCGATCTCCTCAGGGGTCATGGCCTCAAGGCGTGCCCATTCCTCGGGCGTCATCGCGCTAGGCACCTCACCCCGTTTATACCGAACGATAGCCATAGCGGCGCTCCTCCTTCGGGTTTGCCCTGCGTGCGGAGATGATCCGGCACACGCGGCCGCGAACCGTAAAAACAACCGTAAAAAGCTGCCCCCGAAAAAGACCGACCACTTTCAAGCGCTCTTCAAGCTCATGATCGCGGGTCACATCCCATTCGTGGCGTCTTCGGTCTTCAAAAATGAGCACGGCTTCGTTGAACGCAAAGCCATGCTTCTTCAGGTTGGACGCAGCTTTGGCCTCGTCCCATTCAAAATCACTGGGCTCGAACATACGGGTATCCCGTATAAATATCAATTAAAAATAGATGCGGTAGCTATACCAAACCGGCCTCAAAGGCCGCTATCCATCAAAAGAACCACCCCGTCGCAAGATTGAGCGCGAGCACCCCGAGAAAAATGAACCCGAGCGTGCGCCCGATGCGGCGCGCCCAGATTTCAACTTTGTCGGCTTTGTCGTCACTCATGGAGCAAGTCTAGCACAGCGCCCAAAAGAAAAGGACCGGCACGAGGCCGGTCCTTCAACAAACACCTGTCATTGCGAGCGAAACGAAGCAATCCAGATCACGCGTTCAGCCGGATTGCCGCGTCGCTACGCTCCTCGCAATGACGAGCGCGATGCGCTCGTCAGCTCCACTTGCGAATATCGACAAAGTGGCCAGCCACCGCAGCAGCCGCCGCCATGGCAGGCGAGACGAGATGTGTGCGACCCTTGAAGCCCTGACGGCCTTCGAAGTTGCGGTTCGAGGTCGATGCGCAACGCTCGCCCGGTGCCAGCTTGTCGGGGTTCATCGCCAAGCACATCGAGCAACCCGGCTCGCGCCATTCAAAACCGGCGGCGACAAAAATCTTGTCGAGACCTTCGGCTTCCGCCTGATCCTTCACAAGACCAGAGCCCGGCACCACCATCGCATTGACATGGGCGGCGACTTTCTTGCCTTCGATGACTTTTGCAGCTGCGCGCAAATCTTCGATGCGGCCGTTGGTGCATGAGCCAATGAACACACGATCAATCTTCAGATCAGCGATCTTCTCGCCACCCTTCAGACCCATGTAATCCAGCGCGCGCTGGATCTTGGCTTTCTGCTGGTCGTTGCGCGCATCATCCACGCGCGGCACAACGCCTTCAATGGAGGCGACATCTTCAGGGCTCGTGCCCCAGGTGACGATCGGCGGCAGGCTTGCAGCATCGAGAGTGATCTCGGTGTCGAAATGCGCGCCTTCATCCGAATGCAGCGTCTTCCAATAGCGCACGGCTTCATCCCAAGCCGCGCCCTTCGGGGCTTTCGGGCGATCTTTCAGATAAGCGAATGTCTTTTCATCCGGCGCAATGAGACCAGCGCGTGCGCCGCCTTCGATTGTCATGTTGCAGACCGTCATGCGGCCTTCCATCGACAGGTCGCGGATGGCTTCGCCGGCAAATTCGATGACATGGCCGGTGCCGCCGGCTGTGCCGATCTGGCCGATGATCGCCAGAATAATATCTTTCGCTGTCACGCCAGCCGGCAATTTGCCGTTGACGGTGACGCGCATATTCTTGGCCTTCGACTGCAGCAATGTCTGCGTGGCGAGCACGTGCTCGACTTCGGATGTGCCGATGCCGTGCGCGAGTGCGCCGAAAGCACCATGCGTGGAGGTATGGCTGTCGCCGCACACAATCGTCGTGCCGGGCAAAGTGAAGCCCTGCTCAGGCCCGATGATGTGGACGATGCCCTGACGCTTGTCGAAAGCATCATAATATTCGAGACCGAAGTCGGATGCGTTTTGCGCGAGCTGCGCAATCTGCGCTTTGGATTCGGGATCAACAACATGCGAACGCGCTTCTGCGGTTGTCGGCACGTTATGATCGACCACCAGCAAGGTCTTTTCCGGCGCGCGCACTTTGCGGCCCGCCATACGCAGACCTTCAAAGGCCTGCGGGCTTGTCACTTCGTGGACGAGATGACGGTCGATATAGAGCAGGCACGAACCATCGGGCTGAACGTCGACCACATGGTCGTCCCAGATTTTGTCATAGAGCGTGCGCAGCTTGGCCATTGTCGTTTCTTCCTCGGAATGGTCGACGGGGCGGTCAGCTTGGGCCACCCCTGAATTGGATGGCGGTGTCATACCCGAAAAAGGGGCCGGAGGGGAAGGTGTTTGGACCAAAGACACGCCCAATCGATGCTGGCGGCTTCGGCTCCGGCCCGTTAGTGTCCGGATATCACCCTATCCCACCTGCAAGGATTCGGATTTTGTTTGAACGCCCCAAAGTCTCCCCCTACCTGACAGTCTCTCCGGCGGCCGGTGCCATTGCCTTCTACACCTCGGTTTTCGGGGCGACCCAGAAGGCGCTGATGCCCTCCCTTGACGGTCTGCGCATCATGCATTGCGAGCTGATCATCAATGGCGGCTCGGTCATGCTCGCCGATGCTTTCCCCGAATTCGGCCAAACCCGCCAGCCCATCCCCGGCGAGCCCGTGACCATGTCGGTCAGCCTCGAATTCGAGACCCGCCAGCAGGTTGAGGATGTCTTTGCCAAGGCCACCAGTCTGGGCGCCAAGGGCGATGTGCAGCCAACCAATTCCTTCTGGGGCACCCGCTTCGCGGTCATCCGCGATCCGTTCGGTCATCGCTGGATGCTGAACGGCCCCCTCAAGGGCTAAGGGCCCAGCACAGGCTTGCCCTTCAGCATAAAAACGGCGAGCCTCGAGCCTCAGGCGCAAACCGGGCGCCTATCCCGCCCGTAAACTTGGCGTCTTAAAAATTTTCGAGGAGGAATTGCCATGACACAGATCTCGCGCCGTGAAGCATTGGGCACAATGGCGGCCGGTGCCGCTCTTGCAGCCAGCCCCGCATTTGCATCCGCTCCCATCGTCGGCAAGCAGGCCGCTGGCGTCTATCGTAACAAGATCGGCGATATGGAAGTCACCATTGTCACCGATGGTGCAAGCACATTCCCCATGCCAGAGACCTTTGTGCGCAATGTCGCCAAGGACGAAGTCGGCAAATCACTCGAAGCTTCTGCCATGTCGCTGACGCGCATGACGGTGCCCTACAATCCGATGCTCATCAACACAGGCGGCAAGCTCGTTCTCATCGACACGGGCAATGGACAAGGCGACCCCAAGGGCGAAGTCGGCCTGTTATTGCCGAACATGACGGCCGCTGGCGTTGATCCCAAGCAGGTCGATGTTGTGGTCATCACCCATTTCCATGGCGATCATATCAAGGGGCTGCGGCTGGCCGATGGCGCGCTCGCTTTCCCCAATGCAGAAGTGAAAGTTCCAGCCGCCGAATGGGCATTCTGGATGAATGACGAGAATATGAACAAAGCACCCGATGCCATGAAAGGCGCGTTCCAGCTTGTGCGCAAAACCTTCGACAAAATGGGTGACCGTCTGACCCAATATGAAATGGACAAGGAAGTTGTGTCGGGCATTACGCCGTTTGCGACACACGGCCACACACCGGGTCACACATCACTGGCGCTGCAATCAGGCAATGCGCGCATGATCGTGCAGGGTGATGTGACAAACATCCCCGCACTCTTCCTGCGTAA
Organism: Beijerinckiaceae bacterium; assembly: GCA_947456315.1. Taxonomy (GTDB): domain Bacteria; phylum Pseudomonadota; class Alphaproteobacteria; order Rhizobiales; family Beijerinckiaceae; genus Terripilifer. Next base: position 10,329 of record CANGRU010000004.1, read on the forward strand.
TCCGGGCTGGCATGTGATGTTCGATATGGATGCTGCAAAGGCAGAAGATACGCGCCGCCGCTTCTATGATCGCGCCTCTGCCGACAAGACATTGATCGGCGGCTTCCACTTCCCCTTCCCCGCACTCGGCTATGTCGAGAAGGATGGCGCAAATAATTTCAAACTTGTTCCGGTTGTCTGGAACACCACGCTTTAAGTTTTATGCGTCCTTCTCCCATAGGGAGAAGGTGTCGGCGGAGCCGACGGATGAGGGGTTACAATTTTACAAGGTAAAGGCGTAACCCCTCACCCCGATGCTGCGCATCGACCCTCTCCCTCTGGGAGAGGGTAAAGAAAAAGCCCGGCGCGAAGCCGGGCTTTTTTTATTCTCGTTACGAGGAGGCCGATCAGGCCTTCTTCTCGCTGTAGTCCTGACGCTCGGCGATACGTGCCGACTTACCGCGACGATCACGCAGATAGTACAGCTTGGCGCGACGCACCTTGCCGCGACGCACGACCTTGATCGAGTCGATGTTGGGCGAATGCAGCGGGAACACGCGTTCCACACCTTCACCGTAAGAAATCTTGCGAACTGTGAAGCTCTCATTGATGCCGCCGCCATTGCGCGCGATGCAAACGCCTTCGTAGGCCTGAACGCGCGAGCGTTCGCCTTCCTTGACCTTCACATTGACGATGACGGTATCACCCGGCTGGAAAGCGGGGATGGGGCGCACTGCAACAAGCTTGGCAGCCTGCTCAGCGTCGAGCTGCTGAATAATATCCATAGTTGATCTCCGTTTCGCCTCGTTGGGCGAGCGTTTCGGAACGCTGTTTTGATTGATGCGGTTTCTATACAGGCCCCAAATCGCCTTGTCGACTCCTAATCCCCCTTGAGGAGGTCGGGCCGGCGCTCCGCTGTCAGGCGCCGGGCTTCGTCAGCCCGCCAGCGGGCAATGCGGGCATGGTCCCCGGACAGCAGGGTCTCGGGGATGGCCAGCCCCTCCCATTCACGGGGCCTCGTATAATGGGGATATTCGAGCAGACCGCCCTCGAAGCTCTCCTCCGAGCCCGAGGCCTCCTTGCCCATGACGCCCGGCAATAGCCGCACACAGGCGTCCAGAAGCACCAGGGAGGCGATTTCGCCGCCCGACAGCACATAGTCGCCGATGGAGACCTCTTCGAGCCCACGGGCCCCGATAACCCGCTCGTCGACCCCTTCAAAGCGGCCGCAGACAATCGCCACCCCCGGGCCTGCGGCCAGCGCCCGGACACGGGCTTGGGTCAGCGGGCGCCCACGCGGGCTCATCAACAGGCGGGGGCGCTCATCGCCCGCAGGCAGGGCAGCGTCAATCGCGCTTGCCAGCACATCGGCGCGGATCACCATGCCCGGCCCACCGCCTGCTGGCGTGTCATCCACAGCGCGGTGACGGCCAAGGCCATGCTCGCGGATATTATGCGTCTCCAGCGACCAGGTGCCACGCGCCAGCGCATCACCCGACAATGATGTGCCGAGCGGTCCGGGGAACATGTCGGGATAGAGGGTCAGAATCGAGGCGCGCCACATCACGCCTCGTCCTCTCCGGTTTCATCTTCCCGCACGATCACCTCATCCGGCATGTCGACGATGACGCGCTTGGCAGCCATATCGACAATCGGCACGACTTTTTTGGTGAAGGGCAGAAACAGATTTTCGCCGAGCGGCGGGCGCACATCGAGAATGTCACCCGCGCCGAAATTCTGGACATCGACAATGGTGCCCATCAGCGCGCCATCGCGCGTCTCGACACGCAGGCCAATGAGATCGGCATGATAGAATTCGTCTTCATCTGCAGGCGGCAAATCAGCGCGCGCAATGTAGATGGAATGATTGGTGAGTTTTTCAGCTGCTGTGCGATCAGCCACACCTTCAAGGCGCGCGACAAGAATGTCGTCTTTGACCAATCGTGCAGAGATAATTTTATAGCTGGCTAGACCGCTCTCATTGGTGAGGCGGGGATAATCAGCCAGAGCGAGCGGATCGCCTGTGTAAGATTTCAACCGCACTTCGCCGCGCACGCCATGCGCTGCGCCGAAGATTCCAACGAGGACGAGATCTTGCGGCATGTCAGCCTTGGTCATTGAGTGCGACGCATGTCCCTCTCCCGTTTTACGGGAGAGGGTGGCTTGCGAAGCAAGACGGGTGAGGGTGGGTCTTTGTGAGCACCCTCATCCGTCGCGCTCCGCGCGCCACCTTCTCCCGCATGCGGGAGAAGGGGACGATACGCATTGCTGATTATTCAGCAGCAGGTGCTTCTTCAGCCGGCGCAGCAGCGGCGGCGGCAGCGGCTTCCTTGGCAGCAGCAGCGGCATCAGCAGCAGCGGTCACTGCAGCAGCGGCAGCGGCCAGACGCTCCTGCGCCTTCTTCTTGGGCTGGGCCTTCTCAGGGTTGTTGCGCGCATCGCGCTTCAACACGCCCAGATTGCTGAGCAGACGCTCAACACGATCGGTCGGCTGTGCGCCCTTGGCGATCCAATCCTTGGCCTTTTCGATGTCGAGCACGAGACGTGCAGCATCGTCCTTGGCCTTCAGCGGATCGAACGTGCCGATCTTTTCGATGAAGCGGCCATCACGCGGCATGCGCGCATCGGCAACAACAACACGGTAGAAGGGACGCTTCTTGGCGCCACCGCGCGACAGACGGATTTTCAGAGACATGCTTTCTTCCTTTCAACAATCTTCACGTTTCGTACGAGACGCGCACGCCCCGCAATTCTTTCACCCCTTCGAAATCACTTCTTCTTTCCAAAGGGATTGAAACCACCAAGCCCGGGAAGACCCGGACCTTTTGAACTGAGACCCGGAAGTCCCGGCATTCCGGGCATTGTGCCCTTCGGCCCGAAGGCACCGGGAGGCGGTGCATCAGGCAATTTCGGCATGTCGGGCATGGCTGCGCCCATCTGCTTTTGCATCTCAGCCATTTCTTCGGGGCTCGGCATGCCACCGCCGATGCCAAACATCTGCGCCATTTTGCCCAGCGGCCCGCGCTTGTTGGCGCCGCCCATGGCTTTCATCATATCGGCCATCTGGCGGTGCTGCTTGAGCAGACGATTGACGTCTTCCACGCGCGTGCCGGAACCCGCCGCGACACGCTTTTTGCGCGAGGCTTTCAGCACATCCGGATTGCGGCGCTCTTCGCGCGTCATGGAAGAAATGATTGCGCGCTGGCGCTTGATGACACGATCATCAAGATTGGCGGCTGCGATCTGATCTTTCATTTTGGCCATGCCGGGCAGCATGCCCATGATGCCGCCAAGGCCACCGATCTTTTCGACTTGCGCGAGCTGGTCGGACAAATCTTCCAGATCGAATTTGCCCTTGCGCATTTTCTCGGCAATGCGCTGGGCTTTTTCCGCATCAATGGTCTGCGCGGCTTTTTCGACGAGCGAGACAATATCGCCCATGCCCAGAATGCGATTGGCAATGCGCTGGGGGTGAAACTCGTCGAGATCATCGACCTTTTCACCTGTGCCGATCAGCTTGATCGGCTTGCCGGTGACAGCGCGCATGGAAAGTGCCGCACCGCCGCGACCATCGCCATCGACACGCGTCAACACAATGCCGGTGATGCCGACACGCTCATTGAAATTCTTAGCCAGATTGACGGCGTCCTGACCGGTCAGCGAATCCGCGACCAGCAAGATTTCATGCGGCTTTGCAACGGCCTTGATCTCGGCCATTTCCGCCATCAGCGGCTCGTCAATATGTGTGCGGCCAGCGGTGTCGAGAATGATGACATCAAAGCCCTGCAGGCGCGCGGCTTCTTCGGCACGACGTGCAATCTGCACGGGCGTCTGGCCGGCCACGATGGGCAATGTGTCGATGCCGATCTGGCGACCCAGCACAGCGAGCTGTTCTTGTGCCGCCGGGCGCTTTACGTCGAGCGAAGCCATCAGCACTTTGCGCTTTTCGCGATCACGCAGGCGCTTGGCAATTTTGGCTGCAGTGGTGGTTTTACCTGCACCTTGCAGACCCACCATCATAATGCCGACAGGGGCGGCGGCATTGAGATCGATCGGATCGGCCTGCGTGCCCAATGTGTCGATCAGAACGTCATTGACGATCTTGATGACCATCTGGCCGGGCGTGACGGATTTGACGACATTGGCGCCAACCGCGCGGTCGCGAACCTGATCGGTGAAGGCGCGCACGACATCGAGCGCGACATCGGCCTCGAGCAAAGCACGACGCACTTCGCGCAGGGCGTTGTTCACGTCCTCGTCGCTCAAGACGCCGCGCTTGGTCAGCGCGTCGAAAATGCCGGAGAGCTTTTCGCTCAGGCCTTCGAACATGTGCGGTCCGTTCCTCGTGGATGCGCCAGACCCCGAGCCACCGAGCCGCCAAAAAGGTTTGCGCGCCCGGGGGCGCATCGCGCTGCCGGGCGTGGACCTCCAGCCTCGGGGGCTGGTCGGCGGGTCAGATCGTCAGGTTTTGACGCTAGATGAGGAGCTTTTAGGCCGGGGGGCTGAAAAGAGTCAACCAGAGGCAGTCGTTTCGGGGCCGTTTCGGGTGGTCGCGCCGTCCTTGCGGGGAGGGCTGGGTGAAGTATTTGACCTCGCGTGAACCCCTCTCCCGCTTTGCGGGAGAGGGTGGCTGCCGAAGGCAGACGGGTGAGGGTGAGTGCAGCTGAACTGCCCTCATCCGCCCTGCTCCGCAGGGCACCTTCTCCCGCGCAGCGGGAGAAGGGAAACGCTATAATCAGCCCTTCTTCGGGGCGATCAGCTTGCGCTTCACCAGCTCTTCAGCGATCTGGACCGCGTTCAGGGCCGCGCCCTTGCGCAGATTGTCGGAGACGCACCAGAAGGCCAGACCATTTTCCACGGTCGCATCTTCGCGAATACGCGAGATGTAGGTGGCGTCTTCGCCGGCGGCTTCATGCGGGGTGACGTAGCCACCATTCTCATGCTTGTCGATCACGATGATGCCCGGCGCATTGCGCAGAACCTCACGCGCGGAATCCGCGCTGATCGTCTTTTCGCATTCGATATTCACCGATTCCGAATGGGCGATGAACACCGGCACGCGCACGCAGGTCGCGGTCAGCTTGATCTTGGGATCGAGAATCTTCTTCGTCTCGACCATCATCTTCCATTCTTCCTTGGTAAAGCCGTCTTCCATGAAGACGTCGATATGCGGGATGAGATTGAAAGCGATGCGCTTGGTGAATTTCTTCGTCTGCACGTCACCCAGCGAATAGAGCGCCTTGGTCTGACGATCGAGCTCGTCCATGCCTTCCTTGCCGGCGCCCGACACGGATTGATAGGTCGAGACCACCACGCGCGTGATGTTGAACTTGTCATGCAAGGGCTTCAGCGCGACGACGAGCTGGGCGGTCGAGCAATTGGGATTGGCGATGATGTTCTTCTTCTTGAAGCCATCGAGCGCAGCAGGGTTCACTTCCGGCACAACGAGCGGCACATCCGGATCCATCCGCCAGACGGACGAATTGTCGATGACAACGCAGCCCTGCTGGCCGATCTTGGGAGACCAGACCTTGGACACATCGCCACCAGCCGACATCAGCGCAATATCGGTGTCGCTGAAATCATAATTGTCGAGGGCTTTGCACTTGAGCACCTTGTCGCCAAAGGACACTTCCGTGCCCACCGAACGTGACGAGGCAAGCGCCACGACATCGGACACGGGGAACTGGCGTTCCGCCAGAATGGCGAGCATTTCGCGGCCCACATTGCCTGTGGCGCCGACAACGGCGACTTTGAAACCCATGGTCGAACCCTCGATCTGAAACTCGGGCGGTGAAATGCGCCCGTGCGGCTAGCTTGTCAATGAAGGGGCTTTTCGCCCCGTCACTTGATCTTCTGAAGCTCGGCCAGAATGGCATCGCCCATCTGTGTGGTCGAGACCGTGGTCGCGGCAGTGCCCTTGATGTCCGCCGTGCGCAGGCCCGAGGCCAGCACATTGGCAATGGCCTTGTCGAGCATGTCAGCGGCTTCGCCCAAGTTGAACGAATAGCGCAAAGCCATGCCGAAGGAGGCGATCATCGCGATCGGATTGGCCAGACCCTGACCGGCAATGTCCGGCGCCGAACCGTGCACGGGCTCGTACATCGCCTTGCGCTTGCCGTTCTTGTCGGCTTCACCCAACGAGGCCGACGGCAACATGCCAAGCGAACCGGTGAGCATGGAGGCCACATCCGACAACATGTCGCCAAACAGATTGTCGGTGACGATCACGTCGAACTGCTTGGGCCAGCGCACGAGCTGCATGCCGAGCGCATCAGCGAGCATGTGGTCGAGCTGGACATCAGGATATTCGCGCTTGTGCAAAGCGTTGGTGACTTCATGCCACAACACGCCCGACTTCATGACATTGCGCTTTTCAGACGAGGTGACTTTGTTGCCACGCTTGCGCGCCAACTCGAAAGCCACGCGGCCAATGCGCTCGATTTCATAGGTGTCATAGACCTGCGTATCGATGCCGCGCTTCTGGCCATTGCCCAGATCGATGATTTCCTTCGGCTCGCCGAAATAAACACCGCCCGTCAATTCGCGCACGATCATAATGTCGAGACCCTCGACAATCTCGCGCTTCAACGACGAGGCATCGGCAAGTGCGGGGTAGCAGATGGCGGGACGCAGATTGGCGAAGAGACCGAGATCCTTGCGCAGGCGGAGCAAGCCGGCTTCCGGACGCACATCGTAAGGAACAGCATCCCACTTGGGGCCACCGACCGCGCCGAAGATCACAGCATCGGATTCCATGGCGAGCTTCATGTCGCCTTCGGAGATCGCCTTGCCATGCGCGTCATAGGCGGCGCCACCGACGAGGCCGTTTTCAGATTCGAAAGAGGCGATGCCGGCCTTGGCCATCCAGTCAGCCACTTTCACGACTTCGGTCATGACTTCAGGGCCAATGCCATCGCCAGCCAACAGAAGGAGTTTATACGTCGCCATGAAAGGGCTCCCGGAACAGGGTGAGAAAAGAGGCCCGTTTGCTAGCCTCTGGCTGTCCGGTTGGCAAGGTCATCGTCATTGCGAGCAAAGCGAAGCAATCCAGAAGGCCTCACGTGGGGCCTCTGGATTGCCGCGTCGCTACGTTCCTCGCAATGACGGCGGCGGGGGAACCCGCCGCCTGGGTGCTTAGTGTACGACCATGGCCGTGAACGGCCAGACATAGGCCTGCAGCATCACAAACAGGCCGACCAGGCAGGCCAGCGCGATGGAATGCCAGAAGACGAAGCGCAGGATCGTCCCTTCATGCCCGAACCAATTGGTTGCGGTCGAGGCCACGACAATCGATTGCGCATCGATCATCTTGCCCATGACACCGCCCGACGAATTGGCCGCCGACATGAGGATCGGCGACAGGCCCAATTGCTCCGAGGTGATCTTTTGCAGACCGCCAAAGAGCACGTTGGACGCCGTATCGGACCCCGTCAGCGCCACGCCCAACCAGCCGAGCAATGTGCCGAAGAACGGATAGAGCACGCCCGTGCCCGCAAAAGCGAGACCGAGTGTGGCATCAATGCCCGAGTAGCGCGTCAATGTGCCGATGGCGAGCATGGCAGCGATGGTGATGAGCGAATAGCGCGTGACCCACAAAGTCTCGGCGTAAGCTTTGACAATGCGCATCGGCGAAAACTTCATCACGATGGCCGAGATGATCGCTGCCAGCAAAATGCCGGAACCCGTGTAGGACAAGAAGGTGAAGGCAAAGACAGCGCCTTCTTTCACGGGAGCGGCCACAACAGGTGGAACTTTCTCGATCAGATTATGCAGGCCTTCGACCGGGAAGGCCGGCGCATAAATACCATTTGCCAGTTTCTTGAAGGCATCTGTGCCCCAGATCGCAACAACGACCGACAAAATGATCCACGGCGTCCACGACCAGGCGATTTCAGATGCCGTGCCTTTGGCCACAGGCGCCACAGGTGGCGGTGCTGTCAGATGTGAATCATCTTTCGTGCGCAGCGCAGGTGACGTCCAGATTTGCGCTGGCTGCCAGACTTTCAGGAACAAAACGAGCGCAGCCATCGAGCACAGCGAAGCCCCGATATCGACAATCCAGGGATTGATGAAATTGGAGATCAAGAATTGCGGCACAGCAAAAGACACGCCGCACACAAGGATGGCCGGCCAGATCTGCATCATGCCGCGGAAACCCGCAAAGGCCCAGATCAACCAGAACGGCACGATCAATGAGAAGATCGGCAATTGGCGACCAACCATTGCGCCCAACAGATAAGGATCAAGCCCCGTGACAGACGCAAGACCCTGGATCGGTGTGCCGAGCGCGCCGTAAGCCACAGGCGCCGTATTGGCAATCAGCGAGAGACCCGCAGCCGCCAATGGTGAAAAGCCGAGACCCATAAGGATCGCACCGGTCACCGCGACAGGTGTGCCAAAGCCCGAAGCCCCTTCAAAGAAAGCGCCGAAGGAAAAGGCAATCAGCAAAAGCTGCAAGCGACGGTCCGCTGTGACATTGCCAATCGATTGCTGGACGAGACCGAACCAGCCTTTCTCCAGAGTGAGGCGGTAGAGAAAGATCACGTTGACGATGATCCAGCCAATCGGGAAGAGGCCCGTGAGCGCACCAAGACCCGCCGCGCGCAGAGCAAGGCCTGCAGGCATGGTGAAAATATAGATCGCAACAAGAATGGAGACGACGAGCGCAAGAACGGCCGCAATATGCGCCTTCACCTTGCCGGTCGCGATCAGGAATAGAAGCGTGACTACGGGAATGGCAGCAGCAATCGTCGACAAGACACTGCTGCTCAATGGATTATAGACCTGTGACCACATGGGCTGATTTCCCCTCGGTTCGGCCAAGCTAAAATCTTATGATTTTTTCCTAAGTGCGTGGCTTGTCACAATTAATTGCTTCTTTTTGCATCGGGTCAATTTGCATTGCGCAAAATACGACCAAAGAACGAGACCAAAAGAAAAGGCCGCCGGGGATATCTCCCCGACGGCCTTTATTCATTTCAGACAGTTAGATCAGGCAGCTGCGAGCTGGCGGATCACGTACTGCAAGATGCCGCCGTGACGGAAATAGGTGAGCTCGTCTTCGGTCGCGATGCGGCCCAAGAGCGGGATCTTCTTCACCTTGCCGTCAGCATAGACGATCTCGGCTTCCA
>CANGRU010000005.1 GCA_947456315.1 Beijerinckiaceae bacterium
ATTGGCAATACGGATGCAGAAGGCCGCCTCATTCTGGCTGATGCCTTGGCGCTTGCTGCCGAAGACAAGCCTGATCTGCTGATTGATTTTGCGACGCTCACGGGTGCCGCGCGCGTGGCCTTGGGGCCCGATCTACCCCCCTTCTATACGGGCGATGATGCGCTGGCTGCCGAGATTACAGAGACCGGTTTTGCCCAGCATGATCCGGTTTGGCGTTTGCCGCTCTGGGAGGCTTATGATTCCCTGCTCGACAGCAAAGTGGCCGATCTCAACAATGTCTCCAATGGTCCCTTTGCGGGCTCTGTCACGGCAGCGCTGTTCTTGCGCCGTTTTGTGGAGGGAGCACGTGCCTGGGTGCATTTCGACATGTATGGATGGAACCCTTCCACCAAGCCCGGGCGCCCTGAAGGTGGAGAGGCGCAAGCCGCACGCCTGCTTTATACAATGCTGGAAAAGCGCTATCCCGCTCAATAAGGCATATGGATTGTGAATAAAATTCGTGCGGAGTTGTCATGGCCATCGAGATGAAGCCGGAGCAGGGCCTCGACCTTCTGCATGATGTGACGCTGGCCATGGTGCGCGAAACCAAGCCGGACGGCATGGCTGATTTCACGCATCGGCAATTGGCGATTTTGCTTACGGTTTATCTGGAGAGGCCACCTCATACGGTGCGTGGCCTTGCCTTGAAACTGGGTGTCACCAAGCCTGTCATCACCCGAGCGCTCGATGCCATGGGCAAGCAAGAGATTATCGCCCGCCGCCGGGACGAGGCAGACAAGCGCAATGTCATCATACAGCGCACGGTCAAGGGCGCGCTCTATGTTGAAAAGCTTGGCGACATGGTGGCGCGCAAAGCACATGAGCTCAAAACGGGAGACGGAGTGGAATGAGTGACTACGACCGCCGCCGCACGCCCGCACGTGGTGATATAGCAGCGCTTCACTTGCAGGGCTTTGTGCCTGCCCGACGCTATGTCGAAGGCCAGACAATGCGTGTCATCGATGAAGTCGTTGCACTACGCCCACAACCGCGCTCCGACCAAAGCCTCGATACGCAGGCTCTGCATGGTGAAGAGGTCATCGTCTATGACATAGATGAGGGATGGGCTTGGGGCCAACTCGTCAGTGATGGCTATGTCGGATATCTGCCTGCTGATTCTCTGGATGATGCTGTTCTGACACCAACCCACAGCATCGATGTGTTGCGCACATTCCTGTATGCCGCGCCCGACATCAAAAGCCCTGCCATCGGTGCTTTGCCCATGGGGGCCAAAGTGCAGGTGCGCGGCTTGCGGGGTGATTTTGCGCACCTGACCAGCGGGCTGTTTGTCTGGGCCTCACATTTGCTGCCGGTGGCGCAAGTGCGCGCGGATTATGTCGCCACAGCCGAGAGTTTTATCGGCATGCCTTATCTGTGGGGCGGCAAGACATGTTTGGGGCTGGATTGCTCGGGGCTTGTCCAGATTGCCTTGCAGGCATCAGGCATTGCGGCGCCGCGTGACACAGACATGATGCTCGCCGAGCTTGGTGAATGCGTGCCGGAAGGCGCGCCTTTGCGCCGTGGCGATCTTGTCTTCTGGAAAGGCCATGTCGGCGTGTTGAGAGACGGCCATCGTCTGCTGCATGCCAATGGCTATCACATGCAGGTTGTCTCTGAATCGTTTCTGGAGGCGCGTGCCAGAATTGCCCAAAAATCTTATGGCGAAGTCGTAGCCATCAAGCGTCTGGCTTAGGCAGAACAAACGCGCGCACAACAGGCGCGGGTGCCGGCGCCTGATCTGTGATCGTGAACAACTCTGCCACTGCGCCGGCTGCCCAGCCCGCAACATCCGGCGTTGCTGCATGCACATAGGCAAGCGGCTCGCCACGCGTCACCTGTTGGCCGATGGCCGCAAGCGATGTCAGCCCGACCGAAGGATCAATCGCCTCATCTGCGCGGCGGCGCCCCCCACCCAGCTCGACAATGATCATTCCCAGCTCACGGGTTGCGATGCGTGTCACATAGCCGCTTTCACGGGCAGGCACCGGCACACTCACCGTTGCGCGTGGCAGATAAGCGGCAGGCCGCTCCAGAATATCAGCCGGCCCGCCCAATATGGACACCATGCGCGCAAAGCGCTCGGCGGCGCGTCCGCTTGATAGGGCTTCTTCAATGCGTGCGCTGCCTTCCGGTCGCGTTTTGACCAGGCCGCCAACGAGCAACATTTCAGCGCCCAGTGCCAAAACAATTTCTTGCACGCGCGGTTCACGCCGCACGCCGGTCAAATGGGCAATGGCGTGGGTCACTTCCACAGCATTGCCAGCCGAGCTGGCGAGCGGTTGATCCATATCTGTGATCAAAGCATGAGTGATCAGTCCGGCCTCTTGGGCCACATCGACAAGCGATTGCGCCAGATCTCTGCCTTGATCAAGCGATGCCATGAAAGCTCCCGAGCCCGTCTTCACATCCATGACCAGACCATCAAGACCTGCAGCCATTTTCTTGGAGAGAATGGAGGCTGTGATGAGCGGAATGGATTCCACCGTCGCGGTGACATCGCGGATGGCATAGAAGCGCCGATCGGCAGGTGCGAGATCAATGGTCTGGCCGATAATGGCGCAGCCCGCATCGCGCACAGCGCGCGCCAAATGCGCCATATCAGGGCGTGTCTGATAGCCTTGAATGGAATCAAGCTTGTCGAGCGTGCCCCCTGTATGACCAAGGCCGCGTCCGGAAATCATGGGCACAAAGCCGCCGCAAGCCGCAATGGCAGGTGCCAGTATCAAGCTGATATTGTCGCCCACGCCACCCGTTGAATGTTTGTCGAGCACGGGCCCGCCCAGAAACTCGCTGCTCCATTGCAATATGCGGCCTGAATCGCGCATAGCCCCTGTCAGCCAGGCACATTCTTGATGTGTCATGCCTTGAAAATAAACGGCCATAGCAAAAGCGGCCACTTGCCCTTCGCTTAACAAGCCGGAGGTGAGGGCTTCCATGAAATAATGGAGTTCGTCAGACCCAAGTTCATGCCCGTCACGTTTGCGACGAATAATTTCCTGAGGCAGAAACATGCAAAAAAGCCTTTCAAATCATTTCAAGCAATGTGTCCAGTAGTCCGCTGGCCCCAAAGCGAAAATGCTCCGGCTTGGCCCAGCCTGTTCCCATGATGTGTTCAGCAAGATCAAAATAAACGCGTGCTTGTTGCAAAGTTTTTAAACCGCCAGAGGCTTTGAACCCAACCTGTTTGCCGCTGGCGTGGATTTCTTCCAACAGGATACGCGCAGCTTCGGGTGTGGCGGAGACCGGCGTTTTGCCGGTGGAGGTTTTGAGAAAATCAGCGCCTTCGGCCAGAGCCAATCGCGCAGCTTGGCGGATTGCCGCCTCTGTCTTCAATTCACCCGTTTCCAGAATGACTTTGAGCTGTGCGCCGCCCGTGACCTCTGCACGCAGGCTGCGCACCATATGCGCGGCATCATTGGCGCGGCCTTCAAGAAGGGCTCGCCATGGCAGCACAAGGTCAATTTCATCGGCGCCATCGGCAAGAGCCTGGCGTGTTTCAAGCCGCGTCGCGTCGATATTGTTTCCGCCATCTGGAAAATTGACGACCGTTGCCAGTTTGATCGATGAGCCCGCAAGCCCCACTTTGGCTTGCGGGATAAAGCGCGGCCAGAGACAAAGTGCAGCCACCGGAACAGGCAGGCTGAGGGCACGCGTCATCAAGGCGTCGACTTTTGCTGATGTGCAATCATTCGAAAGATCGGTGAGATCCATCAGCGTGATGGCCAGTCTGGCAAAATCACGATCCTTCATCATGCCATTGTGTCCTTGCGCAAGCTGAAGGCCTGCGGCAACAGCTCGTCCATCGTGAAGATTTGGCGCAGTCCCGCATGATTACCCGCAATGATGCGCGTCCCGCTATGGGCAAATTCGCTGATGCGCTGGCGGCAGGCGCCGCAAGGGGCCACCGGTGTCGGTGCGTCACCCACAATGGCGATGGCTGCAATCTGGCGCGCACCGCCCGCGATCATGGCGGCAATGGCACCTTGTTCGGCGCAGGTGCCGGAGGGAAAGGCAGCATTTTCAACATTGCAGCCCGCAAAGATGCGCCCGTCCTCGCATATCAATGCGGCGCCGACTTTGAAGCGGGAATAGGGCGCATAGGCATGGGCCCGCACTTTGGTGGCGGCGTCAAAAAGGGCCCCGATCACACTGTCATCCATTATCCGCCTCGCATGGCCTCGTTGCGCACAGAATGACATGAGGAACCGCTTTGCGCCAATTGCCTTCTGCTGAGAGCGTGGCACAGTGGTGGTCTCCGTGCAGGGGAGCAGGCTTATGGCATATTCGCTGATCAGGTTGCTTGTCGGATTCCTTGGTCAGGCTCTGGCCCTGTTTGTGCTCCTTGGCGCTTACCCTGCGCAGGCGCGTGACGGCACAACCGAAGTCGATGTCGAGCTCGTCTTTGCGGTCGATATTTCCTATTCGATGGATACGACCGAGCAGCGCTTGCAGCGGCAAGGCTATGTCGAGGCTTTGCGCTCCGAAGCATTTCTGAATGCGCTGAAATCCGGATCGACAGGGCGCATTGCCGTGACTTATCTGCAATGGGCGTCGGAATATGATCAGGATGTGGTGGTGCCTTGGACCGTGATTGACGGGCCAGCCAGCGCCAGTGCCTTTGCCGAGCAATTGGCGAATGCGCCGTACCGGCGCGCCCAGCGTACCAGCATTTCAGGTGCCATTGATGCCAGCGTCAAATTGTTTGCAGGCAATGGCTTTGCCTCGGCCCGCCAGATCATCGATGTCTCGGGCGATGGGCCCAACAATAGCGGGCGTCCGGTGACTCAGGCGCGCGATGAGGCGCTGGCGCTGGGCATGACCATCAACGGCCTGCCGCTGGTGGGTATTCGCTCCTTTATGAGCCCGGCGGATATTGCCGAGCTCGATATTTATTATGAGGATTGTGTGATCGGTGGCTTTGACGCCTTTATGGTGCCTGTCCGCGACGCGCAGTCCTTTGTCGAGGCCACGCGCACCAAATTGGTGCGTGAAATCGCGTCTCTGCCGTCTCTCTCACGCCCTCTTGTGCAGCGAGCCGCTTTACGGGAGCCCCGCATATCCTGCATGATCGGGGAAAGTTTGTGGCGCAACAGGTGGGGCAATTGAAAGCTTTTATTCTCGGTCTTTGTGGGGCCCTTGTGCTGGCGCCTGTGGCGCAGGCGCAAACTGCTGCTGAACCTGTTGTTGCCGGCTATGCCCGCACGCTGCCTGTCGTTGCCAAAAACGGCATGGTGGTGGCGCAAGAGGCCGAAGCTGCGCGCATCGGTGTGGATGTTCTCAAACGCGGCGGCAATGCAGTCGATGCGGCCGTGGCAACGGCTTTTGCTATGGCTGTCACTCTGCCCCGTGCCGGCAATCTGGGTGGCGGCGGCTTTATGCTCGTGCATCTGGCAAGCCAGAAGAAGACCATTGCGATTGATTATCGCGAAGTCGCCCCCGCTGCGATGACCAAAGAAATCTTCCTTGATGCTGCGGGCAAGTTTGTGCCTGAAAAAGCGCAGGCAAGCGGCTTGGGTGTGGGTGTGCCCGGCACAGTGGCCGGGCTTTATCTGGCCCATCAGAAATACGGCTCGGGAAAAATCGAATTCGGAGAATTGGTGCGCCCCGCCATGTTGCTGGCGCGCGATGGCATTGTGGCGCGCGGTGATCTCCTGACCTCTTTGCAAGAGGTCAAAGCCCGCCTTGATAAATGGCCTGCAACGCGTGCTGTCTTCCAGAACAAAGACGGTTCTGCTCTGCGCGAGGGCGATATTCTCGTCCAGGCCGATTTGGCGACCACATTGTGGCGTATTTTCCAGCGCGGGCCGCAAGGTTTCTATGAAGGCGAAACCGCCGAGCGCATCGTCAATGCCGTGCGCAATGCGGGCGGCATTATGGGCACAGATGATCTGCGTGATTATAAAGCCGTCGAGCGTGAAGTGGTGCGTGGCACCTATCGCGGCCGCGAGATTGTCTCCATGCCGCCACCCTCCTCGGGTGGCGTGCATATTGTGCAATTGCTGAATATTCTCGAAGGCTATGATCTCAAAAAGTCGGGCGCCAATTCAGCCCAGACCATTCATTTGATGACCGAAGCCATGAAACTGGCTTATGCAGATCGTGAAAAATATCTGGGCGATCCCGACTTCGTCAAAAATCCGGTGACGGGTCTCACATCGAAAAAATATGCGGATGATCTGCGCAAGCGTATCGATCCGGAGCGTGCCACGCCCTCAAAAGACATTCGCGCTGGTGATCCGCTACCTTACGAAAGCGACCAGACCACGCATTTTTCGGTCATCGACAAGGATGGCAATGCGGTTGCCAATACGTACACGCTCAATTTTTCCTACGGGCTTGGTCTGATCGCAGCGGGCACGGGCATCATGCTCAACAATGAGCTGGATGATTTTGCTGCGACCGTTGGCGCGCCCAATGCCTTCGGTCTGATGGGAGGCGACGCCAATGCGCCCGGTGCCCGCAAACGCCCTTTGTCCTCCATGAGCCCGACCATGGTGTTCAAGGACGGCCAGCTTGATCTCATCACCGGCTCGCCGGGTGGATCGCGCATCATCACCACCGTCTTGCAAGTGATTTCCAACATCATTGATCACGGGATGAATGTTGCGGAAGCAAGCGAAGCGGTGCGTGTGCATCACCAGCTTTATCCTGATGAATTGCGCGTCGAGCGTGGCCTGTCGCCTGATACGATCAGCTTGCTCGAGAAAAAGGGCCATACAGTGCGCGAGCAGAAGGCCATGGGCTCCACGCAGACCATCCAGCGTGTGAATGACGAGATTCAAGGCGCTGCTGATACACGCCAGACCGGCACGGCAGCGATCGGCTATTGATCGTCTTGCCAGGCTTGGCCTGTGCGCGTGGCGGGCAGGCCCAAATGGCGCGCCACGCTGGCTCCCATATCGGCAAAGGTGGCGCGCGTGCCGAGCGCGCGCGGTGTGATGTCGGGCCCGAAGGCCAGCACCGGCACAGTCTCGCGTGTGTGATCTGTGCCGCCCCAGGTCGGATCATTGCCGTGGTCGGCTGTAAAAATGCACATGTCACCGGGTTTTAACGCGCCCAGCAATTCGGGAATGCGCGCATCAAAACGCTCAAGCCCTGCGGCATAGCCGGCAATATTGCGGCGATGACCGAAATCCGTGTCGAGATCGACATAATTGGCGAAGAGAAAACCGCCATCGGGAAGGGCGTGCAGTGCCTCGACTGTTTTTGAGAACAGCTCCATGTCATCTTTGCCCTTCACCACAGTGCCTGTGTGACGATGGGCAAAAATATCGGCAATCTTGCCTATGGAGATAATGGCGCGCCCGCCTTCATGCGCCCGATCAAAGATCGAGCCCTCTGGCGGCGACAGCGAATAGTCACGCCGATAGGGCGTGCGTTTGTAGGTTTGCGGGCTATGGCCGATAAAGGGGCGGGCAATGATGCGCCCGATCCGTAACGGATCACACAAGCGGCGTGCGATTTCACACAGAGCGTAGAGGCGCTCGCGGCCGAAGCTTTCTTCATGCGCCGCAATCTGCAAAACGGAATCGACCGATGTGTAGAGAATCGGCTTGCCTGTGCGGATGTGCTCGTCGCCCAGATCTTCCAGAATGGCTGTGCCAGAGGCGTGCACACGACCGATCACACCAGCGATTTTGGCCTCGCGCACCAGAGCGGCCACCAGATCATCGGGAATGGCCGGCGTGGTTTCGGGAAAATAGCCGAAGGCAAAATCTGCAGGGCTGCCGGCAATTTCCCAATGTCCGGAGGGCGTATCTTTGCCAAGCGATGTTTCGCTGGCAGCACCATAAGCGCCTTGCGGCTGTGTGATGCGAAAGCCCGGCGGCATAGCGCCGCCCGATGTTTTGGCGGCAAGCCCGAGGCCCAATGCATCCAGATGGGGCATGGCGAGCGGGCCGTGGCGCTGGTCCGTGTCGCACATGCCTTTGGCGCAGGCTTCTGCAATGTGCAGCAGCGTATTGGCGCCCGCGTCACCGAAAGCTTGCGCATCAGGGGCATGACCGATGCCAAGCGAGTCGAGCACGAGAATGAGGGCGCGGCTCATTTGGGCGGCGCCTCTGTTTCAATCGAGAAAGCAGCGGCAAACAAAGCGCGTGTGTAGTCGCTCTTCGGGGCGGCAAAAATCTCGGTTGCCGGACCCGATTCCACGACCTTGCCTTGCCGCATGACAATCAATTCGCTCGCCAGTGCGCGCACGACTTTCAGGTCATGGCTGATAAAGAGATAAGCGAGGTTGCGCTTTTTTTGTAGGTCGCGCAGCAGATCGACAATCTGCGCTTGCACGGACATGTCGAGCGCGGAAGTGGGTTCATCCAGCACCACAAACTTCGGGTCCAGCGCCATAGCGCGCGCAATGGCGATGCGCTGGCGCTGGCCGCCGGAAAATTCATGCGGGTAGCGATCCATGGCAGCCGGATCAAGACCCGTGTCGGCCAGCGCTTGCGCCACGATCTCGCGTCGTGCGCGGGCCGACAGATCGGGCTTTTGAATGGCAAGGCCTTCTTCAACAATATCGGCCACGGACATGCGTGGGCTGAGCGAGCCATACGGGTCTTGAAAGACAATCTGCATGTCACGACGCAACGGGCGCATGTCTTTGGTGTTGAGGCCATCGATGCGCTGTCCCAGATAGGCAATCGGGCCTTCGGAGCGAATGAGGCGCAACAGCGCCAAGCCCAATGTTGTTTTGCCGGAGCCGGATTCACCCACCACACCCACTGTCTCGCCTTCGCGCACGGTGAGCGAAATACCGTCGACCGCTTTCACATAGCCGATGGTCTTGCGCATGAAGCCACGTTTGATCGGAAACCAGACACGAATGTTTTCGCCCGTCACCACAGGCTTGGCATCAGGATTGGCAGGTGCGGGCGCACCTTTTGGTTCTGCTGCAAGCAGGGCTTTTGTATAGGCGTGCTGGGGATTTCCGAAAACTTGCTCGACAGGGCCGGCTTCGACAATGCGGCCCTTCTGCATGACGCAAACATCATCAGCAATTTTGCGCACAATGCCCAGATCATGCGTGATGAACAGCATGGCCATGCCAAGCTTGGCTTGCAGCTCTTTCAGCAATTTCAGAATTTGCGCTTGCACCGTGACGTCGAGCGCGGTCGTTGGTTCATCCGCTATAAACAGATCGGGCCGATTGGCCAGCGCCATGGCAATCATCACACGCTGGCGTTGCCCGCCGGAGAGCTGGTGCGGATAGGCTGACAGCCGTGTGGCGGGATCGGGAATGCCGACTTCTTCCAGCAATTCGATCACGCGCTGGCGCAAAGCTGCTTCACCGCGCATGCCATGCAGCGCCAGAATCTCGCCGATCTGCTTTTCAATCACATGCAGCGGATTGAGCGAGGTCATCGGTTCTTGAAAGACCATGGTGATTTCATTGCCGCGCACTTGGCGCAGCTTGTCTTCACTGGTCTGCAAGAGGTTGTCGCCCTTGAAGAAAATCTGACCTGACGGATAGGTGGCCGATGTCGTGCCGAGCAATTTCACAATCGACAAAGCGGTGATGGATTTGCCCGATCCCGATTCACCCACAAGCGCCAGCGTGCGCCCGCTGTGCAGATCGAACGAGACATGGTCGACGGCCAAAGTCTCGTGCCCGCCTTGATGAAAGGCGATGGAGAGATCGCGAACAGACAGAAGCGGCGCGCTCATGAGAAGGTCTTTCGCGGATCAAAGGCATCGCGCACGGCCTCGCCAATGAAAATGAGCAACGACAACATGGCGGCAATCACGCAAAAGCCGGCCAACCCCAGCCATGGCGCCTGCAGATTGGATTTGCCTTGCAGCAGCAATTCACCAAGCGAGGGCGAGCCGGGCGGCAGGCCAAAGCCTAAAAAGTCGAGCGAGGTAAGCGTCGTGATCGATGAATTGAGCACAAAGGGCAGGAAGGTGAGTGTGGCCACCATGGCATTGGGCAAAAGATGGCGCAGCATGATCTTGCCATCCGAGAGACCAAGGGCGCGCGCGGCATTCACATATTCAAAATTGCGGGCGCGCAAAAATTCAGCGCGCACCACCGGCACCAGGGATACCCAGGAGAAGAGCAGCAATATGCCGAGCAGCACAAAAAAGCCCGGCGTGATGATCGATGAGACAATGATCAACAGATAGAGATGGGGCAGCGACGACCAGATTTCGATGAAGCGCTGCGAGACCAGATCCGTCAATCCGCCGAAATAGCCCTGCACGGCCCCTGCGGCAATGCCGATGGCCGAGGAAATGCCGGCCAGAATCAGGCCGAAGAGAATGGAAATGCGAAAGCCGTAGATGAGGCGTGCGACCACATCGCGGCCCTGATCATCTGTGCCAAGCCAGTTCCATTCAATGGCGCGACAGCTGTCAGCCACGCTTTTGCATTGCGCATCGGTCAGCCACCATGTCGGGGGCGAGGGGGCGGGTGTCGGCAAATCACGCTGGTGTGTGCGGTAAGAAAAGCGGATGGGTGGCCACAGCATCCAGCCATGCGCTTCGATCTCACGCGCAATTTCAGGATCGCGATAATCGGTCTCGGCCAGAAAGCCGCCAAACTTTTCTTCTGGATAGGTCTGCACCACCGGAAAGAGAATCTCGCCCTTGTAGGAGGCGATGATCGGCCGATCATTGGCAATCAATTCGGCGCAAAGCGAGAGAATGAACAGTGTGATGAAAATCCAGAAGGACCAGAAGCCGCGCCGATTGCGTTTGAAATTGTCAAAGCGCCGCCGGTTGATGGGCGAGAGTTTCAAAAAGCCCTTCTGCTCCAGAACAGGTGCAAGGGGCGCTGAAGATGCGCTGGTTAATTCCGGTGAGG
The DNA here is from genome assembly GCA_947456315.1 of Beijerinckiaceae bacterium. Taxonomy (GTDB): domain Bacteria; phylum Pseudomonadota; class Alphaproteobacteria; order Rhizobiales; family Beijerinckiaceae; genus Terripilifer. The sequence continues at coordinate 10,841 of CANGRU010000005.1, forward strand.
GAGCGGTGCTCATCTCACACCTCCCGCGTTTCAAAATCGATGCGCGGATCGATCCATGTATAGGTGAGGTCGGAGAGCAGATTCACCACGAGGCCGAGCAGCGCAAAAATATAGAGATTGGCAAAGACCACCGGATAATCGCGGTTGATGATCGATTCATAAGAGAGCAGGCCCAAGCCATCGAGCGAGAAAATACTCTCGATCAGCAATGAGCCGGTAAAGAAGGCATGCACGAAAGCGGCCGGAAAGCCCGAGATGACGATCAGCATGGCATTGCGGAATACATGGCCATAGAGCACTTGGCGCTCGGTCAGTCCCTTCATGCGCGCGGTCTGCACATATTGCTTGCGGATTTCTTCCAGGAAGGAGTTCTTCGTCAGAAAGGTCGATGTCGCAAAGGCGCCGATCGCCATGGCAGTCACGGGCAGGGCAATGTGCCAGAGATAGTCCAGCGCCTTTTCGGGCCAGGACAGATCCGCAAAGTTTTCAGACCACAAACCGCGCAGCGGAAAGATTTGCCAGAACGAGCCGCCCGCAAAGAGCACGATCAGCAGAATGGCAAAGAGGAAACTCGGGATCGCATAGCCGACAATCACAACCGCACTTGTCCATGTGTCGAAGCGCGAGCCGTCTTTCACCGCTTTACGGATGCCGAGTGGAATCGAGATCGCATAGGACAGCAGCGTCATCCAGAGGCCCAGCGAGATGGAGACGGGCAGCTTTTCCTTGATGAGTTGCAGCACAGGCGTGTCGCGAAAGTAGGAGCGGCCGAAATCAAACACCGCGTAATTCTTCAGCATGATGAAGAAGCGCTCATAGGCTGGCTTGTCGAAGCCGAATTGCTTTTCGAGTTCTTCGATGAATTTCGGGTCCAGCCCCTGCGCGCCACGATAGCGTGAATCCGCGCCAGCCGATTGTGCATTGGCGCCCAGATCGCCCGCGCCGCCACCAAAGCGCGAGGTCGCGCCCGAATCCATGCCTTGCAATTGCGCCAGCACACGCTCGACCGGCCCGCCGGGTGCAAATTGCACGATGACGAACGAGATGAGCAGGATGCCGAAAATCGTCGGCACCATCAAAGCAAGGCGGCGGGCAATATAGGCGAGCATGCTGTTCCTTCGTCCGAGGGCGTGTCGCCTCAGCCCTTATAGTCGATGCGTTTGGCTTTGTCGGCGTCCCACCACCATGTGCCGGGCGCACCTGTCGAGTAGCGGGGTGTTTTGTCCGGACGCGAGAAGACATCCCAATAAGCAATCAGGCTCTTGTCCTTGTACCACATGGGAATCCAATAGCGGCCGGCACGCAGCACGCGGTCGAGCGCTTTTGCCGCGACATTGAGTTCGTCGCGGCTATTGGCGCGCGAAATCGTGTCGATGAGAAAATCGATCGCCTTGCTCTCAATGCCCGCCACATTGCGCGTGCCGGGCGTTTTGGCAGCTTCTGACGACCAGGTGAGGCGCAGGCCGTCACCCGGTGTGAACGAGCCGCCGAGCGCCATGGTGACAATGTCGAAATCGAAATTGTCGAGGCGGCGCTTGTATTGCGCGGCATCGACTGTGCGGAAGGTCGAGACAATGCCGAGCTTGCGCAGATTGGCCTGCAAAGGCTCGGTGTGGGGTTTGAGTGCGCCTGATGAGTCGAGAAACTCGACTTCAAAAGGTGTGCCGTCTGGCAGCAGCAGGCGGTTGTTGTCGCGCTTGCAGCCGGCCGCGCGCAGCAAGTCGTCGGCACGGCGCAGCAGATTGCGATCCGAGCCCGAGCCGTCAGAGGTGGGTGGCACATAGGGCTCGCCAAACACGTCTGCCGGCAGGTCTGCGCGAAAGGGTTCAAGCAGGGCCAGTTCTTCCTTTGAGGGAAGGCCGCTGGCCTTCATGTCGGAACCTTCAAAGAAAGACGCCATCCGCTTGTAAGCGGAATACATGATGTTGCGATTGGTCCATTCGAAATCAAAAGCCAGACCAAAAGCCTCGCGCACGCGCGCATCTTTGAACTTGCCGCGTCGCGTATTGAAATACCAGCCTTGGCTTGGCGTGGGTGCGCCATTGGGCAATTCATCACGTTTCACGCGGCCATCGCGCACAGCCGGAAAATCATAAGCGGTGGCCCATAGGCGCGCTGTATATTCTTCATTGAAATTGATCTGGCCGGATTTGAAACCTTCAAAGGCGATCTGACGTTCGCGATAATATTCATAGCGGATACGGTCGAAGTTGTTCTGGCCGATATTCACGGGCAGTTTTTCGGCCCAATAATCGCGGACGCGTTCGAATTCGATATAGCGGCCCTGTTCAAAGCGCGAGACTTTGTAAGGACCGGAGCCGAGCGGGGCTTCAAGCGTCGAGGCTTCGAAGTCGCGGCCCTTCCAGTATTTTTCTGAAAAGATCGGCAGGCCGGCAATCACCAGATGCAAATCGCGTGAGCGGTTTTTGGAAAAGCGCACGATGAGTGTGTCGTCGCTTTCAGCTTCCGCGCCCAAAAAATCACCGAGGATCGAGCGATAGACCGGATGGCCTTTCTCTTTAAGCAGATTGAAAGAGAAAGCCGCATCGCGCGCGGTGAGTTTCGAGCCGTCATGGAAACGTGCTTGTGCGCGGATGTGAAAACGATAGGTCAGCTTGTCAGGCGCAATGCGCACTTTGTCGGCGACCAGCCCATACATGGAGCCTGGCTCATCGCCCGAGCCCGCCATGAGCGTATCAAAGGTCATGTCCATGCCGGCGGCGCCATCGCCTTTGAAGACGAAAATATTCAGCGTGTCGAAGGTTTCGAAATTCTGGTTGCCGCTCGTATTTTTGATCTGGATCGACAGCGTGCCGCCGCGCGGGGCTTGCGGGTTCACATAAGGAAAATGCGCGAAGTTTTCCGGCAGTGCCAATTCACCGAATGTGGACAGGCCGTGCGTCTCCACTTCGCCCGCTGCACGGGCAAGGCCGCGTGGCAGCGCAAGCGTTGCTGCAGCACTTGCGGCAAGGCTCAGCGATGTGCGGCGGGTGAGGGTCATGCTGGTCCTTTGCAAAGCGGCGCAGATAATGATTCGGGCCGATTATGTCGCTTTTTCGGGGGGTGGCCAGCTTCGTCCTCACAGTGTTGCGAAAACAAAAAAAGGCCGGGACATGCCCGGCCTTTTGAATGACGTGTGATGGTCGGGCTTATTTGCCCGGCAGCGGGGCCGGTGCATCGGCCTGCGAGCGCAGGTAAGCGATGATGTCGGCGCGCTTGCCGGCATCTTTTTCGCCGCCGTAAGCCATTTTGGTGCCCGAGGCGAAGCCCTTCGGGTTGGTGATGAAATGATCGAGATTGTCATAGGACCAGTTGCCGCCCTTGCCCTTGATGGCATCGGAATAGGCAAAGCCCGCAACCGACCCGATGGGACGGTTCACGACATTGTAGAGGGCAGGGCCGACTTTGTTGGCGCCGCCCTTTTCAGCAACGTGGCAAGCCGTGCAGGGCTTGAACAGGCCTTCGCCCTTTTTGGCGTCTGCCTTGGCGAGGAGATCAGCGAGCGGAACGGCGCTAGCTGCAGCAGCCGTGGCGCCACCTGCAGCGGCTTCTTCAGCCGCAGGCAGGGCATAGGCTGACTGCTTGGGCACGCCGCCCTTGAAAACTGCATCGGAAACGATGCCGAGACCCATGATGAACAGAAGCGTGCCGAGCACGGCTCCGGCGATTTTGTTGAATTCAAAGGAATCCATGTCTTTGGGGCTCCGCATTGACTTAAATTTATGGGCCGACCATCGGGGTGGCCTTGGGCGCTTGCGCGCGGGCCTGATTACCCGCTTTGCCGCCGTCTTGGCAACAGAGTATAAGGTGCCGCGCACTGATACCTTTTGCCGCTTGCCATGCGGCGGCAGGCCAGCTCTGCCCAATGAATGTTAAATATCTGAAATATAAGCAGAAACTCATGTCAGACCCGATTGTCCTTGTTCCGGCCCGTTTGGGCTCCACCCGCCTGCCGGGCAAGCCGCTGGCCGAGATCCATGGCGAGCCGATGATCGTCCACGTCTGGCGCCGCGCCGTTGAGGCGGGCATCGGGCCGGTTCTGGTGGCGGGCGATGCGCCCGAAATCGTGGCGGCGGTCAAAAAAGCGGGCGGCGAGGCGGTGCTGACGCGTGCTGACCATGAATCGGGGTCTGATCGCATCTGGGAGGCGGTGGAGCTGTTCGACCCTCACGGGCGATATGATGTGATCGTCAATGTGCAGGGCGATTTGCCGACCATTGAATCCTACGCGATCCAGGCTTCGCTGTTGCCGCTCGCCGATCCGTCCGTTGATATTGCAACCCTCGCTGTCGAGATCACGCGCGAAGATGAGCGCCATGATCCCAATGTGGTGAAGATTGTGGCCTCGCCCATTTCAGCGGGACGCATGCGCGCTTTGTATTTCTCGCGCGCCACCGTGCCCTATAATGACGGCCCGCATTATCATCACATCGGGCTTTATGCTTATCGCCGGAAGGCGCTGCAGCGCTTTGTGCAATTGCCGCCCTCGACGCTCGAAAAGCGCGAGAAGCTTGAGCAATTGCGCGCATTGGAAGCCGGTATGCGCATTGATGTGTCGCTTGTTGATGCCGTGCCATTGGGCGTCGATACGCCCCATGATCTCGAGCGCGCGCGTGCGCTGCTCGCCCCCAAGGAATAAACCATGTCACAGAAGATCATTGCCTATCAGGGTGAGCCGGGTGCCAATTCGCATATGGCTTGCATGGATGTTTATCCGGACTGGCAGCCTTTGCCGTGCGAGACATTCGAAGATGCGCTGGGCGCTATTCAGGATGGCTCGGCGCAGCTTGGCATGATCCCGATTGAAAATTCGCTCGCCGGTCGCGTGGCCGATATTCATCATCTCTTGCCAGCCTCGGGCCTGCATATTGTGGGCGAATATTTCTTGCCGATTCACTTCCAGCTGATGGCCATTAAAGGCGCGAAGCTTGAGGGCATCAAAGAAGTCTACAGCCATATTCACGGGCTGGGGCAATGCCGCAAGATCATCAAGAAAATGGGCCTGAAAGCGCATAATGGCGGCGATACGGCGGGCTCCGCGCGACAAGTTGCGGAATGGAATGATCCGACGCGCGCGGCGCTGGCGCCTGCCATGGCCGCTGATATTTACGGTCTCGATATTCTGGCGCGTGATGTGGAAGATGCCGCGCATAACACAACGCGCTTTGTTGTCTTGTCGAAAGAGCAGAGCTGGGCCAAGCCCGACTCGGGCCCGTTGGTGACAAGCTTCGTCTTCCGTGTGCGCAACGTGCCGGCTGCTTTGTACAAAGCGCTCGGCGGCTTTGCGACCAATGGCGTGAACATGTCGAAGATCGAGAGCTATATGGTCGAAGGCGAATTCGCCGCGACGCAGTTCTTGTGCGATGTCGATGGTCATCCGGAAGAGCCGGGCCTCGCGCGCGCATTGGAAGAGCTCGCATTCTTCACGCGCGAAGTGCGCATTCTGGGCGTCTATCCGGCGCATCCGTTCCGCATCGAAACGCAAAAGGCGGCAGAGTAGTTTCGACCCAATGGCGCAACCCAAACTCCCTCCCCCTTGAGGGGAGGGCTGGGGTGGGGGTTGTGCCATCTTTGTCGTTAGCTTTTGCCTCGCGCCATGTCCTGAAACTTCACGCGACCCCCACCCCTAACCCCTCCCCTCAAGGGGGAGGGGGACGAGGTTGCGATGTTTCCAGTTTGTGCAATGACGGCTAAAGGCGGTGCAGGCCGCTCGCATCAACTTGTGCCAGCCAGTCACGCACGCGCTTGCCTGCGATCATCATATCGGGTGCGATATCTGCGAGCGGTGCCAGCACAAAAGCGCGTTCATGCGCGTGTGGGTGTGGCACGCTCAATCGTGCATCCGAAATGATCTCGTCACCATAGGCAATCACATCAAGATCAATGGTGCGCGGGCCCCAGCGCTGTTCGCGCACACGTCCCGAGGCGCGTTCGATTTCAAGACACAGATCGAGCAGATCATGCGCGGATAAATCCGTCTCGATTTCCGCCACCATATTGAGAAAATCAGGCTGCTCCGTCACGCCCCAGGGCGGCGTGCGGTAGATGGGTGATTCTTGCAGCACATTCACATGGTCATGCGCGCGCAAAGTAGCCAGGCTCATGCGGAACGCTTGCGCCACATCGCCGACATTGCCACCTAAAGCCAGATAAGCGCGCGTCATGCTCACGTATCAGGCGCGCGGCAGACGCAGATGGATGCCCACCGCGGCGAGCCGCTCGGGGATCGGCGGCTTCAATTTGCGCACGCGCAAATCAACCAAGGTCACGGCCGGAAATTCCGCAAGCAGGCCTTGGGCGACAGCGGCAGCGGCTGTTTCCACCAGCTTGTAGCGTGTGTCGACAAACAGGCGCCGCACGGTGGTCACGATCTTCGCATAGTCGAGCGTGTCATTGAGATCATCGCTGGAAGCGGCTGCGCCGATATCGGTTTCCAGTTCCAGATTGATCAGAAACGGCTGACCAAACTCGCCCTCATGGCGATGCCAGCCGTGATAGGCGTGGAGTTCAAGAGCTTCGATGAGAACTTGCGCTTTCATAGGGTCTGCCATTCTTCAGGTCCGAAATGCCGCGAGCATTTTCATCGCATCCACATGTGGAGCGACATCATGCACGCGTAGAATATCTGCGCCAGCCTGCGCGCCCAAAAGATGAAGCGCGAGCGAGCCAGCCATGCGATCGTTCGGGTTCGTGCGGCCCGTCACCGCACCAATAATGCGCTTGCGCGAGGCGCCCAGCAGCACCGGACAGCCGAGCTGATGCAAGCGGCCGATCTCGCGCACGGCGATCATGTTCTGCTCGGGCGTTTTACCAAAGCCGATGCCGGGGTCGAGAATGATGCGCTCCAGCGGAATGCGGGCGCGCTGGGCAATTTCGAGCGAGCGCGACAGAAACGCCAGCATATCCTCGACAATGTCGAGGCTGGCATCCTCTTGTTCGCGATTGTGCATCAGCACGCAAGCCGCACGATGGTCGCTCGCTACACGCGCCAGATCAGGGTCACGCTGAAAGCCCCACACATCATTGACGATCTGCGCGCCCTGTTCGAGCGCAAAGGCGGCGACCTTGGCTTTCATCGTATCAACCGAGATCACGCTCTTCTGGGCGAGCGGGGCGATGAAGGGCGCGATGCGCGCGATCTCTTCGTCGGCTTCCACAGGTGTATGGCCGGGGCGTGTCGATTCCCCGCCGATGTCGATGATGTCAGCCCCCTCCGCGATCATCTGGCGGGCATGGTCGAGGCCGCGCGCAACATCATTGTGCTGCCCGCCATCCGAGAAGGAATCGGGCGTCACATTGAGAATGCCCATGACGAGGGGGCGGGCTTTCAGATCAAGCCGGCGCCCGTCGGGCAGGGGGATGAGGCGGTTCACCATGGTGGGCCCATCAACGTCAGCCGCGCGCGCCTGTCAACGCAGGCGGAAAGCGCGGCTCGCGCCCTTCGGCAAAGACTTTCAGCAGGTGCCAAGCAATGGCGATGGGGTTGGGCGTTGTCAGCCCTTGCGGGTGGGTGCCGGCAAACATGGCCTGCACCTCGGTGCGCGTCAGCCAGCGCGCATCCTCCAGCTCGGAGGTTTCGACGATAATCTCGCGCGACAGGGCTTGGGCAAAACAGCCCATCATCAGCGACGCCGGAAAGGGCCAAGGCTGGGAGGCATGATAGGTGACCTCGCCCACGAGGATGGCTGATTCTTCAGCGACCTCACGCCGCACGGCGGCTTCAATGGTTTCGCCCGGCTCCACAAAGCCCGCGAGCGCCGAATACATGCCGGGGTTGAAGCGCGCCTGACGGCCCACCAGACACTTCTCGCCATCCAGCGCCAGCATGATCACCACCGGATCGGTGCGTGGAAAATGCTGCGCCCCGCAGGGCGAACAGATGCGCTTCCAGCCTGCTGCGGCAACATGGGTGCGCGCGCCGCACTGGGCGCAAAAGCCGTGGCGTGCGTGCCAATGAAGCAGGCTTTTGGCTTGCGCCAGCTGGCCGAGTTCTGCCGCCGGCAAGCGGCCTTGCACGGC
>CANGRU010000006.1 GCA_947456315.1 Beijerinckiaceae bacterium
AGAAACGTTGTTTTTCTTTAGCTGTCAGAGGCCACGCGAGCAAGCCAGACGACAGGGGTCCCGTCGCGTTGACATCGAGTAGGGCGCTCGCTACATACGCGCCAGCTTGGGGCTGTAGCTCAGTTGGGAGAGCGCGTCGTTCGCAATGACGAGGTCAGCGGTTCGATCCCGCTCAGCTCCACCAAGCTTTTATCAAAACAAAAGATCAGATCGTTGTACCGGGCTTTTCCGTCAGGTCAGCCAGAAAACGGTTCTTTTTGTCGACGAGGATCACCTGCGGCGTGAGCGGCTGGTCGGCCAATTCAAACCCCATGATGATGATCTCTTCGCCCTCTTTGATGAGGTGAGCAGCTGCACCATTCATGCAGATCTGGCCTGAGCCGGCTTCGCCCTTGATCACATAGGTCTCAAGCCTTGCACCCGATGTGTTGGAAACCACCAGCACGCGCTCGCCGGGCCACAGGCCCACGCGGGTGATGAGATCGGCATCAATGGTGATCGAGCCGATATAGGCCAGATTGGCCTCGGTGACCGTGGCATTGTGGATCTTCGATCTCAAGACCATACGCATCGATGTTCTCGCACCCTCAAGGCTCGGCGGCTGGCGCTTCCAGCTTGTCCGGCCGTTCCTTTTCCACAATCAGGGCTTTGAGGCAAATCCGTCCTTAGACGCGGCTCGAAAATCGGTCAAAAGCGTCGATCTTTTTGCAATTGATGGCCGTTTCCCGACCGTAGATTTCGGCTTGGAGAAACTGCAGCTCATCATCCTTGGCGGCATCGGGCACATCCCGGGTCCAGGCGCGCATGGCGCCCACGCCGTCGGCATTCCAGCGATAGCCACGCGCCTTGAGGGCGTCTTTCATTTCAAACGGCGCATTGGATGCCCAGATGCGCCAGCTCGGTGCACGGGCATGTTCGAGCAATTGTCCCATGGCGCGCTGGCCGCTCTTGGGGAGGGGGCGGGCCAAAAGCTCGATGGCCGCATGGCAATCATGCACCGCGCGATGTTTCTCGTAGAAAAAACCTGCGGTGGCTGCGAGCCAGGTGAGTTTGAGCGTCTCGAAGCCTTCAGCTTGCCAATCCACCTGCAACATGGAGCAAGCCCACGGCTTATGGGTGAAATCGGCGCAGAACAATTCCATGAAGCGGCGATCAAAGCCCGCATTATGCGCGATGATCAGATCGGCATCCGCGATGAAGGCGCTGACCGCGGCCACATCAATGCTTTTGCCGGCAACCATTGCATCATCAATGCCGGTGATGGCTGTAATTTCAGGCGGAATCGGATGCGAGGGTTCACGCAGGGCCTGGAAAGGCTCACCCACTGTGAAGATGCGACCATCCTGCGCATAGGTGAATGGCACCATGGCCAGCTCGATGATTTCATGCCGCGTAGCATCTAGTCCGGTTGTCTCGACATCCAGAAAGACAGCCTTTTTCAGCGCTGTTCCATCCTCATTTTCATAGTGGCGCACAGGCTGTAGGCGCCGCAACACACGGTAATCCCCGCTCGCCTCAAGCAAGGTAGCCATTGCGGCAAGATCGGGCACGGGAGAAGTTTGCGGGGCGCTCATGTCCTCCGGAAACTATCCGAAAGGACGTCTGACTTCTATGAAGAGCGCAAGTCTTTCAACAGGTTCGGCGGTCTCTAGCTTTACCTTAGGTCAGTTTTTGTCCGCTGATGCGATCCGCCAGACGTTTCAAAAACCGAGCTGCGGTCGAGCGCAAGCCGGGCTTTGCCAATGTTGTCGCTTGCGCACTGGAAGCAATCAACGCGGCCAGTTCTTCATTTGACAAAATGGTGTGTGGGCGACGCATGGCGATGTCACGCGAACTTGCGGGACGCCAGAACGCGTCGCTCATGGGGGCGGCTCGCCTGTTGACGACGATCATAGGGGCGGAATGTGACTGCAGCGGCTTGCCGGCGTGCCTTGACCGCAAGCGTACTCAGCATCACGGGGTCGAGATGTCCGCGGGCGGCGAGCTGCACAATCATGCGTGCGACAAGCTCTCGGCGTCGGGACAGCTCGGCTGTCCCGTGATTTTCAGAGCGGATCGCATGTTCAGCGAGCACAAGTGCGCGCCGCATGGCCTCGATCTCTGACGGGCCGAAACAGGCTTTCTCCAAAGCGCCTGAAAACATGATGAGCCCTCCGGCAAGATCATGGACGTCTTAGCCACGATCAAATCACGAATCACAATAGGAAACAAATGCAACAATATCTTTTTCGTTTATAGTGCACCGCAGTAACATCCTGATGCGGAAAAGCCAAGCTCTCGCCTGTGTCGGCTGGCATTTACCGATAGTCCGGTTATGGTGCGGCACAGGGTGCCTAAAGCCCCTTCGAGACGATAAAACCAAAAGATTCCAGCAACGTGCCCTGCGTGTCGGACAAGGGGCGGGGAGGCCATTTGGCAGTGCAATCTGCGACCATTGGCGTATCGCCATTGCGTGATTTCGTGTCCCGGCTCTTTCAAGCGCGAGGCCTATCGGCACGCGATGCCGGGCGTGTGGCCGAGGTGCTTGTCTGGGCAGATATGCGTGGGGCCGGGACCCATGGCGTTGCCCGCATCCCGCATTATTTCGGCATGATCGACAAAGGCGCGATGAAGCCTGATGCCGTGCCGCACTTGCGTGCTGATTTCGGAGCTTTGTTTTCCATTGATGCGCAAGGTGCGGCCGGACCGGTCGCCATGATGCAGGTCGTCGAGCTTGCGCAAGCGCGTGCGCGGCAATTCGGTGTGGGCTTGGGTGTGATGGGCGGCGCGACGCATGCGGGCGCCATCGGTCATTATGTCGAGCATGCTGCACGCAACGGATTTGTGGCGATTGCTTTTGCGGCCGGCCCGCCCTTGATGGCCTATGAGGGCGCACGGATCGCCAGCCTTTCCACGGCGCCGCTTGCGATTGCAGCACCCGGTGGTCCTGAAGGTCTTGTGCTGCTCGATATGGCATCGAGCTTGGTGTCGAATGGTCGTTTGAAACAGGCGCGCCGCGACAATGAACGATTGCCTGAGGGTTGGGCGCTGGATGCACAGGGCAAGCCGGCCCGCGATGCCGCACAAGCCGAGGTTCTGTTGCCGATGGGCGGGCCGAAAGGATCCGGTCTTGCTTTGATGACAGAGATACTGACGAGTCTCTTGGCCAGTGCGCCTTTGCTTGCACCGATGTTGCAGAAGGGTAAAAAAGGCCACGGACAAAGTGCGACGATGATTGTTATCGATGTCGCGCATTTGCGCGCTGCATCTGATTTTGCTGGCGATATGGACATGCTCACCAGTGTCATCAAAACATTGCCGCGTGTAGAGGGTGTGGAAGAGTTGAGATTGCCTGGCGAGCGCAGCGCGCGCGCTGCAAAAAAGGCTGAGACACAGGGACTTCGCATCAATGCAAAAGTCTGGGCCGAATTGAACGAGCTGGCACAGTTGCATGGTGTTGACGTTCCAGACAGCGCTTGAGAAGCGCTCAAATATATCGGGAGAAACAGAATGAAAATCTGGACGGGTCTTTTCAGCGCATTGGTCATCGCCGCCGCATCACCGCCGGTCAAAGCGGATGCTTTGTCTGATTTCTACCGCGGCAAGAATATTACATTCCTGGTTGGCTCTGATCCGGGTGGTTCGTTCGGCCCCTATGCGCAGGTGCTGGCCGAGCACATGCCCAAATACATTCCCGAAAAGCCGAAGTTCATTATCAAATATACGGGCGGTGAATCAGGCGGTCTCAACCTAGCCAATTCCGTGCGCGCCAATATGCCCACCGACGGCACGACGATGGCGATGACACAGCAGACCATTGTGCTCAATCAGGTGTTGCAGCCCCAATATGCCAAATATGATGCGCGCGAATGGTTGTGGCTCGGCAATATGGCACCCGTGCGCAACATGCTGTCGATCTGGCACACCGCCAAAGGCCAGACGATTGAAGATGCCAAGACAACGGAAGTGATCATTGGTGCAACGGGACCGAGCTCGCCGACTTACATCGTTCCAAACCTGCTCAATAAATTTCTCGGCACCAAATATAAAATCGTCACCGGCTACAAAGGCGCGGCTGATTTGAATCTTGCCATGCAGCGTGGCGAGATTGAGGGGCGTGGCGCGTCCTGGGTGAGTGTCCAGCTCGCCATGCCGGATGCCATTTCCGATGGCCGCATCAAGCCGGTCGTCTTTGCCTCCATCACGCGCGAACCCAGTGCGCCCAATGTCCCGACTCTGGCCGAGCTGATGAAAGATCCGGTGCATCGTCAGGTGGCGGAATTCCTCTCCGCCGAATCCGATTTTGGTCGCAGCGTCTTCATGCCCCCGGGCGTGCCCGCTGACCGCCTCGCCATGATGCGCGAGGCTTTCGAGAAGACGATGAAGGATGAGGCCTTTCTGGCCGACGCCAAGCGCCTCAACCTGACCATCGAGCCGATGACCCATCAGGAGCTGGCGCGCATTACGGCCAAAGTGGTGAGCGCCCCCAAGGAAGTGGTCGAGCTCGCCAAATAAGGCAAAACCGTCCGGTTTAGGGCCGATCGGGGGCGGGAGGGCCAGTTCTCCCCCGCCGATTGACCCTTCCCGCGGTTGTGCGTTGCATCAGCTCCGGAAAAGGTGCAGATGCGGATCAAGCTTCGCTCGACCCGTCCTATGGGTCGGCGGCATGCCAAACCCTTTTGATTGACGGAGAACTCCTCATGGCCAAGACCCCCAGCGAAGGCAAAGCCGGCGGCGCCTTCATGAAGCCCCTGCAGCCCTCGAAGGAACTCGCGGCCATTGTTGGCAACGATCCGCTGCCGCGCTCGGAAGTCGTCAGCAAGGTGTGGGAATATATCAAGGGCAATTCGCTCCAGAACCCCGCCAACAAGCGCGAGATCCTGGCTGATGCCAAGCTCGAAGCTGTGTTCGGCCGCAAGCAGGTCACCATGTTCGAAATGAACAAGTACCTCGCTCAGCACCTGAAGAACATCTAAGCCTCGGGCTTCTCAAGTTTTGAAGGGCGCGGCCTTTGCGGGCGGCGCCCTTTTTCTTATGCCGACCCTGTGCACGGTTTTGGTGAATTGAGGCCTTGGGTCTTGCGGGCGATCACACAAGAGCGGAATGCTGATCTTGTCGCTCTGGGAACGAAACGCTGTGCGCACCCTTCGCCTGCTCACATGGAATGTGCATCGCTGCCTTGGCACGGATGGACGGATTTCGACGCGCCGCATTGCGGATGTGATTGCCGTAGCCAAGCCCGATATTGTCGCTTTGCAAGAAGTCGACGTGCTGCGCAAGCGCACAGGCCATGTTGATCAGGCGGAAGAGATTGCAAGCGTTCTGGGGATGACGGCGCACTTCCATAACAATCTGCGCGTGCTCGAAGAGCAATATGGCGATGCCATTCTCACCGAACTGCCATCATGTTTGATCCATGCAGGGCGTTTGCCCGGCAGCCCCGGCTTGCGCAACATCGAACCGCGTGGCGCGCTCTGGGCACAGATTGATCTTGATGGTGTGTCGCTGAATATCATCAACACGCATTTGTCGCTCATCGCGCGCGAGCGTCGTTTTCAAACCGAGTGTCTGATGGGGCCGGACTGGCTCGGGTCTCAAGCATGCACGGGGCCAACAGTGCTGTTGGGTGATTTCAATCTGGTGCCGCGTTCGCGTGTCTATCAAAATCTGACCAAACATTTGCAAGATGCCCAGCGCGCACCGGGCATGGGGCGGACACAGCCGACATTTCCGGCAGGTTTTCCGGTGCTGCGCATCGATCATGTCTTCACGCGCGGGCCGATCAAGGTGACGCATGTCGAGGTGATCCGTGACACGATCACCCGTGTGGCCTCCGATCATTTGCCGCTGGTTGTTGATCTTGAAATCGGCTGAGCCATAAAAAATGGCCGGGCAAAGACCCGGCCATTCTCTTGATGTTTTGTCTCGTTTTACACCGAGGGGATGACACCCTTCAGCGCCGGGAACCAGCCGCCGATCAATGTTTGCGGCCATGGAATGGTCAGCAGTTGATCAAACAGCACATAGACAAAGATCGTCAGCAGCACGGCCTGCGGAATGACCAGTGACCAGCGTTCTTTTGTTTCCTCGAGCCGCATGAAGGCAATGACGAAGATCGGCACAGTGGGAATGAGACCAATGGTTGCCATTGAGGCCATAAAGGCCACAAGCCAGCCAAAGAACATGGTCGCACGCCGCATGATGGTCCATGTATCGAGATGGTCCGTTGTGGCTTCGAGATCCATGTGGATTTTCTTCTCGATGCCTTCTGTCACAGCGCCAGCCATACCCACATCACCCGCTGCTTCCGGCTTGCGGAAAAGGTAGTTGAACAGCGAGATGCTCAGCACGACCGAGGCCACAGTGCCGACAATCATCGGCACGATCTTGGCATGCATGTTCCAGGTCGAGGCTTCGGTCATCATGTAACCGAGAACCGCAAACAGGAAGACATAGAAGAGCTGGTCAGCTTTCCAATTGGGCTTCAGGTGGAAGCCTGTCAGCATGTTGCGCAAGCCGCCATGGATCTTGATGTCCTGCAGAAGCGGGCGCAACAGACCGAAGAAGGCGAAAGCGAAGATGATGATCACGAGCGGTCGTGAGAACCATTCGACGCCATAGCGCTGGATCGAGATGAACAGATAGCGTTCCACCACCTCACCGAGCACGCAGCCCAAGAGCAGCGGCGGGCGCGGCCACTTCAGCATCTTCATCGCCCAGCCCAAAAGACCGAACGCAAGAAGCGTGTAGAGATCGCCCCAGTTGCGCGAACCCTGAAACGCACCGATGTAGATGATCGACAGCGTAGCTGGCAGGATGAGCGTGTAGCGCAAGGTGGCCAGACGCGCGAATTGCGCGCTGAACAAATAGCACAGACCCGCACCCAGCACGTTGGCCAGCGCCACCGACCAGACCATCGCGTAGGTGATGTCGAGGTTCTTCGTCAGCATGTCGGGTCCGGGGACCAGACCATGGATGAGGAAGGCCCCCAGCAGAATCGCCATGCCGGCCGATCCGGGAACGCCGAAGGCGATGGTCGGGACGAGCGCGCCGCCCTCCTTCGCATTATTGGCGCTTTCCGAAGCGATGACGCCGCGCACGTCGCCCTTGCCGAAGGTGAGGGCTGCGCCCTTCTCCGTCTTGAGCGCATGGCCATAGGCCAGCCAGTCGACAATCGCGCCCGACAGACCCGGGATCGCTCCCAAAGTCGAGCCGAGCCATGAGCAGCGCAAAACGAGCCACCAATGCGTGAAGCAATCACGCGCGCCCTGGATCATGCCGGATGTCGATGTCGCCAATTGCTTGGAGCCCGGCGCAATCGACTGGCGCGAAATGGCAAGGTCAGCCAGTTCCGGCAAAGCAAAGAGGCCGAGCACGATTGGCACGAGCGGCGCGCCTTCCCACAGATAGAGACTGTCCAGTGTCCAGCGCAGGGTGCCCGTCTGAGGGTCAGAGCCGACCATGGAGATCATGAGGCCGATACAACCGGCTGCCAGTCCGCGTAGCGGTGCGCTGCCCGAGAGCACCGCCACCATGGAGATACCCAGAACCGCAAAGGCCAGTAGCTCTGGTGATCCTATGAAAAGCATGGCGGGTCGCAGCACCGGCAGCAGCACCGCCATGAGTGCGGCACCAAAAATGCCACCCATCATCGAGGACATATAAGCGGCCGACAGGGCGCGCGATGCCTCGCCTCGCTTGGCCATGGGCAGGCCGTCCAAGACGGTGGCGGCAGAGCCGGCCCCTCCGGGCACGCCGAAGAGAATGGCCGGAATCGGGTCACCTGTGGCCGTCGTGGCACCAAGCCCCAAAAGCAGGGCCATGGCCGCATAGGGGTCCATGTTGAAGGTAAAGGGCAGCAGCAGGGCTGTGCCCGCCAGACCACCAATGCCGGGCAGAATGCCAAGCACGAGACCCATGATGACGCCGAGGAAGAGCAGCGACATCCGGAACGGGTCCATGAGCATCACAAACGCCTTGGCGGCGCTGTCGAGCATAGAGACGTCCATCTTGGTAACCTCTCGAATTCACATAACTTTGTGGACTTCACGTCCTTGTGGGCAGGTGGGCGGAGAGCGCCGGAAGTCATGAATGGAGGGACAGAAAAGCCCGGTTCGCGAGCTGCGACCGGGTGCCTTGCGTTCCCTCACCGGAGGGATGGCGCATGTGCCTCCCCCTTCTTTGGATGGGATATAATCACAAGGATTTTTTGAACGAAAGTCGTAGACCGCCAAAGCTTCGCCTCATTCCCCACTGCGCAGGACCAGCTGGAACCGCATGAAAGGGGAAGATATTGCGACGCAACATAGGTGCAGCATAAAGTGCAGCATTTTTTGGAGGGCTGAATATAAAAGTATATAAAATCAGTTAGATAATAGATTTTCTCACTTCTAAATGGTGCGATGCACAAAAATATTGCTGCAGCAATTTGATGCAGCAGGGTGTTGAATTACTGCAGCGCACAAACAAAAACGGCCCGGGTTGCCCCGAGCCGCTCACCAACATGTGAAAAAATAACAAGCCCTAGTTCAGGCCCGCAGCAACCGTGAAGCCGGCTTGTGTCTTGGCTTTGACCTCATCCAGCGTCACGCCCGGCGCCAGTTCGATCAGCTTCATGCCGGATTTGCCGGCCTTGTCGATGGTGAAGACCGCCAGATCGGTGATGACCATGTCGACCACGCCCGAGCCTGTCAGCGGCAGGCTGCATTGTTTCAGCAGCTTCGGGCTGTCCTTGGCGACATGCTCCATGACCACGACGACTTTCTTGACGCCTGCCACCAGATCCATGGCGCCGCCCATGCCTTTGACCATTTTGCCGGGGATCATCCAATTGGCCAGATCGCCGTTTTCGGCCACTTCCATCGCACCCAGAATCGACAGGTCGATATGCCCGCCGCGAATCATCGCGAAGGAATCGGCCGAGGAGAAATAGCTGGTCGTCGGCAGTTCGGTAATCGTCTGCTTGCCGGCATTGATCAGATCGGCATCTTCCTCGCCCTCATAGGGGAAAGGGCCCATGCCCAGCATACCGTTCTCGCTTTGCAGCTGCACCGTCATGCCATCGGGAATGTAGTTGGAGACAAGGGTCGGAATGCCGATCCCCAGATTCACATAAAAGCCGTCACGCAATTCCTTTGCGGCGCGCGCAGCCATTTCATCGCGGGTCCAAGCCATAAAAGGTCTCCTCTCAGGCGCGCTTGCGGGTGGTGCGCTGTTCAATGCGCTTTTCGACACCCGGCACGTGAATGATGCGCTGGACGAAAATGCCCGGCGTGATGATGTGGTCGGGGTCGATCTCGCCCGGCTGCACGAGATGCTCGACCTGAGCCACCGTCACTTTGCCGGCAGTAGCCATCATCGGATTGAAATTACGGGCTGTTTTCCGATAGACGAGATTGCCTTCGGTATCGCCTTTCCAAGCGTGGACAATGGCCAGATCAGCCCGCAGACCGCGCTCCATGACATAGGTCTCGCCGTCGAAGTCCTTCAATTCCTTGCCGTCAGCGATGATGGTGCCGACGCCGGTCTTGGTGAAAAAGGCCGGAATGCCCGCCCCGCCCGCGCGAATGCGCTCGGCGAGAGTGCCCTGAGGATTGAATTCGAGCTCGAGCTCGCCGCCCAGAAACTGCTGCGCGAAAAGCTTGTTCTCACCCACATAGGACGAGATCATCTTCTTGATCTGCTTGGTTTCCAGAAGGATGCCCAAGCCAATGCCGTCAACACCGGCATTGTTGGAGATCACGGTCAGGTTCGTCACCCCCGATTCGCGAATCGCCAAAATAAGGCTCTCGGGAATGCCGCAGAGGCCAAAGCCCCCCGACATGACCGTCATGCCATCCTTCAAAAGCCCGGCGAGGGCTGTGGTCGCATTGGAATAGACTTTTGTGCTCATGGGGGTGAACGCAGCCTCACTGGGGAAGTTTCGACAAAGCTAAAGGGAGAGCTTCGCCAGACCAAGCTTTTTTCGCAACTGCGTAATGAACCTTGGGAGGGGGTCTCCCGTGACTGCGATTGGCCAAGGTTGGTAGGCTCCCCTATATCGGCACACGGGCATGGTTATCGAACCGGCAAGGCAGGCAAAAAAGGCATGACTTTCTTCCGGACCTATCTGCGTGTGCTGAAAGAACTGGGCAACGAAGCGCGTCTGGCGGTCGTTCTGGTTCTGGCCAATCTGGCGCTGGCGGCGGCACAATTTGCCGAGCCCGTTTTGTTTGGCCGAATCATCGACAAATTGGCCGAAGCACAAAAAGCGGATGTGCCGCTGCAATGGGAGGCGCTCGCGCCTTTGATTACAGTCTGGGTCGGCTTTGGCCTGTTCACCATTGCCGCAGCTGTCTTGGTGGCCTTGCATGCGGATCGCTTGTCGCATCGCCGCCGCCTTGCAGTCATGGCCACCTATTTCGAACATGTGCTGCATCTGCCGTTGAGTTTTCACACCGCAAGCCATTCGGGACGTTTGCTGAAAGGCATGCTCGATGGCGCAGCCGGCATGTCGTCCATCTGGTTGTCTTTCTTTCGCGAAAATTGCGCGTCTATTCTGGCGCTGTTTGTCATGCTGCCGCTGTCATTGTTTTTGAACTGGCGCTTGGCAAGCCTGCTGATTCTGCTGGTCTTCTTTTTCGGTATTCTGACAACGCTGGTGTTGCGCCGCACAGAAGGCCTGCAAAGCCGTGTCGAGCGATACAATTCGAATCTCGCAGAGCGCGCATCGGATGCGCTCGGCAATGTGCCGGTGATCCAATCCTTCACGCGTGTTGAATCCGAAACGCGTGCGATGCGCCAGATCATCTCCGATGTTTTGAATGCGCAAATGCCGGTGCTGTCATGGTGGGCGGTGGCGGCTGTTGCCACACGCGCCTCTGCCACTTTGACATTGGTTGGTATTTTTCTGCTCGGCACATGGCTGCATTTGCACGGTCTTGCGACGATTGGCGAGATCGTCATGTTCATGAGTTTTGCCACCATGCTGATCGGGCGGCTTGAACAGATTGTCGGCTTTGCCAATTGGTCGTTTCTGCTCATTCCCAAACTCAACGAGTTTTTCGACGTGCTGGATACAAAACCTGTCGTGCACGATCGGGCAGGTGCGCAGGATGTCGGCAAATTGCGCGGTCGTGTGACGTTTGAAAATGTCCAATTCACCTATGATGGACGTCGCGCCGCTGTGTCGGACATTTCTTTTGCAGTCGAGCCGGGTGAAACCATTGCCTTTGTCGGCGCAACAGGGTCTGGAAAATCAACCACGCTCAGTCTTCTGCATCGTGTGTTTGACCCCCAGCAGGGCGCGATCAAAATTGACGGGATCGATATTCGCGATATGACGCTGGTGTCCTTGCGTCGAAACATTGGTGTCGTGTTTCAGGAGCCGATGCTGTTTGCGCGTTCGATTGAAGAAAATTTGCGTATCGGCAAGCCCGAGGCCGATGCGCAAGAGATGGTGTTGTCGCTGGAGCGCGCACAAGCCTCCGAATTTGTCGCCCGACAAAGCGATGGCATTGACACGCTGGTGGGCGAGCGTGGCCGTTCACTTTCGGGCGGCGAGCGCCAGCGCCTGTCGATTGCACGCGCTTTGCTCAAAGATCCACCGATCATGATTTTTGATGAAGCCACCAGCGCATTGGACGCCACGACCGAGCGACAATTGCAGCAAGCTCTGGAGGCCGCCACAAAAGGGCGCACGACGTTTGTGATCGCGCATCGCTTGGCGACCGTGCGCAACGCCACGCGTATTCTGGTCTTTGATGCCGGCCGCATTGTGGAAAGCGGCACATTTGAAGAATTGGTTGCGCAAGGCGGTCGCTTTGCCGAGCTCGCCCGTGCGCAATTCATGGCGGAGAGTGTGTCGCAGCCCGTTTAAAGCGCGAGATCTTCTTCCAGAAACGCCAGCACATCTTCGCCACGGATATTTTTGGCGACAAAGCTTTTGCCGATGCCCTTGACCAGAATGAAAGTCAGCGCGCCGCGCTCGACCTTCTTGTCCTGATACATGGATTCAAGAATGGCTTTCGCATCATGGCTCCAGCCTTGAATTGCTCTGATCTTGGTCGGCAGGCCGACCGCTGCCAGATGTCCAATCGCACGTTCCATTTCCTCGCGCGGGCAAATGCCGAGCTTGTGCGAGAATCGGAAAGCGCAAGCCATGCCGATGGCGACAGCCTCGCCATGGACAAGTCGCGCACCATCGAAATGGTTGAGCGCTTCAAGCGCGTGACCGAAGGTGTGGCCGAGATTGAGCAAAGCGCGATCGCCTTGTTCGGTCTCATCACGAATCACAACCGCAGCTTTCGATGAGCAACTGGTGGCAATGGCATGAATGAGTTCAGGCCCGGCACCAAAGACGCCGCGCCAGTTTTGCTCGAGCCAAGCAAAGAAATTGGGATTGTCGATCAATCCGTATTTTGCCACTTCGGCATAGCCTGCGCGGAATTCGCGTGTTGGCAATGTGGCAAGCGCGCCGGTATCGGCCAGCACCAGCGAGGGCTGGTGGAAGGCGCCGACCAGATTTTTGCCATGCGGTGAATTAATGCCCGTCTTGCCGCCGACCGATGAATCGACCTGGCTCAACAGCGTGGTGGGGATTTGCACAAAGCGCATGCCGCGGCGCACGCTGGCGGCGGCAAAGCCTGCCAGATCACCAATCACACCACCGCCCAGCGCAATCACCAGATCACGACGCTCCATGCGCGCTTCGATGAGCGAATCGCAGACATGCGCAAAGACCTCGTAGGATTTCGAGGCTTCGCCCGGCTCGACAACGCAGCGGGTGTGGCGAATGCCAGCTCCATCAAGCCCCGCTTCCAGCGATGGCAAATGACGCTCGGCGACGTTGCGGTCTGTCACCACGGTGCAAGCAGAACCCGGAAAAAGCTTGGCAATATATTGGCCAGCTTCTTCGACCAGATGCGGACCGATCAGAATGTCATAACGTCGTGCGCCCAATTCCACCGGCACTTTGGTGACGGCGGCAGGCGCTGCCATGGTCGAGGGTGCGAGCGCATGCATCTGGGCTTCACCTGTATCTGGCGGGAGCGCACGCTCCAGCTCCAACAGAATATGTTCGACCACGAGATCATGCGGGCCATCGCCAGAATGAATTGTGTAATCGGCCAGCGCATAAACCGGATAGCGCTCGTCGATCAGCTTTTGCATGGTCGCTTCGGGATTTTCCGTATGCAGCAGCGGGCGATTGGAGCGTTTGCGCACACGGCGCATCAGCACATCATGGTCGGCTTTCAGCCAGATGGCCAAGCCACATTCGCTGATCTTCTTGCGCGTGTCTTCGCGCATGAAAGCACCACCCCCTGTGGCCAGAACTTTCTGTCCCTCGGAGATCAGGCGGGCAATCACATGATGTTCGCGATCGCGGAAAAATGTTTCGCCATGGCGTTTGAAGATTTCGGCAATGGTCATGCGGGCTGCGGTTTCAATCGCCGCATCCGCATCGACAAAGTCCAGACCGAGCCGTGCCGCCAGGCGCCGACCCACGGACGTTTTGCCCGAGCCCATAATGCCGACCAGAACGATGGAGCGTCCTTTGAGGCGGCGTACGAGGCTGGCTGCGCGTGCATCGCGCCGTTGCGGCGCAGGGTGCAGGCTTTCTGGTTGAGTTTGAGGTGAAAAGGTCATGGCCTCTCCTAGCATGACGTGAACGCCAATTTAAGCTCTCCTGCGTCAGGATCCGACCGAAAGGGCATCCCCCTTTAGGTTCGGTCTGTTGGTTTGCAGGGTTTTGGGAGTGGCTGGCGCTGTGAGAGAGGACACAATTCTTGTGCTCGCGGACCCGATGGGTCGGCTGTTCCTCGATATGATCGCCGCTGAGCGCGGCGCGGCGCGCAATACTCTGGCCGCCTATGAGCGTGACCTTGCCGATTATTGTGATTTTCTGGAGAAGCACGGCCAGACCCCGATGACAGCCGTCACCGCCTCGGTGCGCGCTTGGCTCGATGATCTGGCCGCCCGCGGGTTTATGGCGACTTCCACCGCGCGGCGCCTGTCCTGTGTGCGCCAGTTTCACCGGTTTCTGTATGTCGAGGGGCATCGGACCGATGATCCGGGGGCCGTGATTGAAGGCCCCCGCCGGGGCAGGCCGTTGCCCAAAGTTCTCTCTATGGCCGATGTCGATGCTTTGCTGGCGGCGGCGCGCGAGGGCATCGAGGATGGCACCCGTCCGGCGGCCGAGCGTCTGCAGGCGGCGCGTCTGACCTGCCTGTTGGAGATTCTCTATGCCACGGGCCTGCGCGTCTCCGAGCTGGTCAGCCTGCCACGCAGTGCGGCGCGGGCCAAAGAGCCCATGCTGACCATCAAGGGCAAGGGCGGGCGCGAGCGTCTCGTGCCCCTGTCAGAACCGGCACGGGTCGCCATGGGCGTCTGGCTGACCCTGTTGGGCGAGCTCAGACCGGCGCTGGCCAAGTCACCCTGGCTGTTTCCAGCCGATAGCGAGAGCGGGCATCTGCCCCGTCAGGTCTTTGCCCGCGAGCTCAAACTGCTGGCAGGTGCGGCGGGTCTTCGGGCCGATCTGGTGAGCCCGCATGTGCTGCGCCATGCCTTTGCCAGCCATCTTTTGCAAAACGGGGCTGATTTGCGCGTGGTGCAGGAGCTGCTTGGCCATGCCGATGTCTCCACCACCCAGATTTACACCCATGTTCTGGATGAGCGCACGCGCGCCATGGTGCGCGATCTGCATCCCCTGTCGCGCCGCTGAGCCCCTGTTTTGCTTGACTTCGACCCCTGAAATGGACAGGTTCCGCCGACCTCCGGCGACCTTTAGCCGGTTCCAGGCCCCAGCGGCCCAGCCAACGCGATGAGCATGCGGTCATACCTCGATTTTGAAAAACCAGTGGCCGAACTCGAGGCCAAAATCGACGAGCTTCGCGGCTTGAAGACAGACGCGTCGGGTGCGATTGGCGAAGAGCTGAAGAAGCTCGAAGCACGCGCCGCCAAAACGCTGGCTGACCTCTATGCGACCCTGACGCCTTGGCAAAAGACGCAAGTCGCCCGCCATCAGAACCGTCCGCATTTTGCCGATTACATCTCCCAGATGATCGAGGAATTCACGCCGCTCGCGGGGGACCGCAAATTCGGCGAAGACGAAGCTCTGGTCGCAGGTTTTGGCCGTTTCCGTGGACGCTCGGTCTGCGTCATGGGGCAGGAAAAGGGTTTCGATACCGAAAGCCGCCTGCGTCATAATTTCGGCATGACGCGCCCCGAAGGCTATCGCAAAGCCGTACGCCTGATGGAAATGGCGGATCGTTTCGGTCTGCCGGTGATCTCGCTGGTCGATACAGCGGGAGCTTTCCCGGGCATTGATGCGGAAGAACGTGGTCAGGCGGAAGCCATCGCCCGCTCCACCGAAGCCTGTCTTGATCTGGGCGTGCCCAATGTGGCCGTGATTGTGGGTGAAGGCGGCTCGGGCGGTGCAGTGGCCATTGCCACGGCCAGCCGCGTGCTGATGCTGGAACATTCCATTTATACAGTGGCCTCGCCCGAGGCTTCGGCTTCCATCCTGTGGCGCGATTCGGGTCGCCGTCAGGATGCCGCCACCAATATGAAGATCACCGCGCAGGATTTGCTGAAATTCGGCATTATCGACGGCATTATTGCCGAGCCGACCGGTGGTGCACATCGCAATCCGGCGGCCATGATCAAGGCGGCGGGTGATGCCATTGAAAAAGCTCTGGCCGATTTCAAGGGCATGACGCCCGAGGCCATTCGCAATGCAAGGGCGGACAAATTCCTCGCCATGGGTCGCAAGCTCTGACCGCACAGCTTGCGGGAGGGCTGGGTAAGCCCCATCTTTGCAATATGGTAACCAAGGCGTAACATAGCTGCTGTAAGGCTTGGAGATGGTCTGCCGGAGCAGGCTGATCTTGTTGCGTCTCTTCAGGGCGGTTCCGATGTTGCAGTCTAGGCAGAAGCTCCTTTCTTTCGTGCGTCCGGCTTCGCGCATTGCGGCCATTGCTTTGGCGGCCGGTCTGCTGGCAGCCTGTCAGGAAACACGCACCGGCGCCAAGGCCTATCGCGCTATTCCCTCCGACACGCTCGCCTTGATGGAAAAGAACGGCACGACGAAAAACGCGCCTGTGCTGATCCGTGCCTACAAGAAAGAAGCCGAGCTCGAAGTCTGGAAGATGAAGGCCAACGGCGAATACGCCTATATCAAAACCTTCCCGATGTGCCGCTGGTCCGGCCAGCTTGGGCCCAAGCGCCGCGAAGGCGATCGTCAGGTGCCGGAAGGTTTCTACACAATCTCGCCGGGCCAGATGAATCCGAACTCGGCTTATTATCTGTCGTTCAATGTCGGCTATCCCAACACGCTGGATCGCGCGCAAGGATTTACCGGCGGCAGCATTATGGTGCATGGCGCCTGTTCGTCGGCGGGTTGCTTCTCGATGACGGACGAGCAGATCGAAGAGATTTACGCGATTGCGCGTGAGGCATTTGCAGGTGGCCAGCGCGCCATTCAAATGCAATCGATGCCGTTCCGCATGACACCGGAAAATCTGGCCAAGCATCGTCTTGATCCCAACATGGCTTTCTGGCGTCAGCTGAAAGAAGGCATGGATCGCTTCGATGTGACCAAGCGCGAACCGCAGATCAATTTCTGCGGACGCCGTTATGTTTTTGATGGCGCGGCCAATGGTCAGCGTCTGGATGTGAACGCGGCCTGCCCGCCGCTCGCCACCGATCCCAATGTCGATGCGCTGGTTGCCCAGAAGCGTCAGGCGGATGACCAGAAAGTTGCCGAGCTCGTCAATCGCGGCGTCACGCCGATCAAGCTTGTTTATAATGATGGCGGCCAACATCCTTCCATGGCGCATGTGATGGAAGTGAGCCGCCCCGAGGCGCTTGCTCAAGAGCCGCGTGAAATCCCGCTCGATGCGCAAGGTCGCCCGCTCACAACGCAGATGGCGAAAGCTGAAACAGCGGCAGCTTCATCTGCTGTGGCTATGACCACCGCAGCGAAAGCGGCTTCGCCATCCGCAAAGCCAGTTGACGCGGCTTCGGACGATACGGGCTTGATCCAAAATTGGCTGGGCTTCTCGATCTTTGGAGAGACGAAGTCTGAGGGCGCAACCTCCGCCATTGCCCAACCCATGCCATTGCCTGTGCCCCGTCCGCGTGCGCTGCTTGATGGCAAGCCGCAGGCCTCGCTTTCTCCTTCCCATTCTGTGCGCATGGCGGCGGGTGCAGCTCCCATCCTTGGCAATGGCCTGAGCGCGCGTAACTGATCTTTCCGGGGGCAACCACCTAAGGTCGTATCATCCAGCCAAGCCTGTCTTTGCGTAAGACGCGAAGACAGGCCGCTGGAGCGGCTTTGCATGGGGGGTTGTTATGCTTTTCACGCGTCGCCTTGTGACGGCGGGTCTGCTTTCGGGCCTGAGCGTCAATCTGTCTTTTGCCCAATCACGCAAGCAGATCAATCTGATCGTGCCGTTTCCGCCCGGCGGATCGGTCGATACATTGGCGCGTGTCATGCAGGAGGGTTTGCAGGAACGCCTCAATGCAACTGTGATCATTGAAAACAAGGCCGGCGCCAATGGTGCGATTGGTGCTGCGCAAGCAGCCAAATCAGCTCCCGATGGTCTGACATTGATGGCGACCTTTGATTCCCATTCCACCATTCCAGCTTTGCTGGAGCGCCCGCCGCTTGATGTCGAAAAAGATCTCGTGCCCGTCATGCTGGTCGGCAAAGCGCCTTATATTGTCGCCACCAGCACCAACAAGCCGTTCAAGAATTTTGCCGATGTGATTGCTGCGGCCAAAACAGCGCCGGTTTCTTACGGCACATCAGGCCCCGGCAGTAGCGGACATCTCGCCATGGTCATGCTGGGGCGCAAGGCGCAAGCAGCCCTCAATCATGTGCCCTACAGAGGCGCTGGCCCCGCGATCAATGATGCGATTGGCGGCCATATCGATTTGATCTGCGCATCGGTCGCTGCGCTCCTGCCCCAGATTCAGGCCGGCAGTTTGCGCCCCATCATGCAGATGGGCCCGCAGCGACTGAAAAGTCTGCCCGATGCCCCCACCACGGCCGAAAGCGGGTTTCCCGATTTTCTGGCTGAAGCCTGGTGGGGCTTTTTCGCGCCCAAAGGCACGCCCGAGCCGATTGTGAATGAAACCTATGCGGCTTTACGCGATGTGCTGACCATGCCGACTGTCAGCCAGCGCCTGCAGGAGACACAGCAAATGACGCTGCTCCTGCAAGGCCCCAAAGACTTCGCACCCTTCTTTGCCAAGGAGGTCGAATTTTGGGGCAAGG
>CANGRU010000007.1 GCA_947456315.1 Beijerinckiaceae bacterium
GGGCGAGACTTTCAATCTGGGCTCTCCCAAACAGCTCGGCGATATTCTGTTTGGCAAAATGGGGCTGCCGGGGGCCAAGAAAACCGCGACCGGGGCTTGGTCGACATCCGCCAGCGTGCTCGATGAGCTGGCCGAACAGGGCCATGAATTGCCCTCGCGCATTCTCGCATGGCGCCAGCTCGCCAAACTCAAATCCACTTACACGGATGCGCTGCCAAGCTTCGTCAATCCACGCACCAAGCGCGTGCATACAAGCTTCTCGATGGCGCAGACGACGACCGGCCGCCTGTCGTCATCCGAACCCAATTTGCAGAATATTCCCGTGCGCAATGAAGAAGGCCGGCGCATCCGCACCGCCTTTATTGCCGAGCCGGGTCGCAAAATTCTCTCCGCCGACTATTCGCAAATCGAATTGCGGATTCTGGCGCATGTCGCCGATATCCCGCAATTGCGCCGTGCTTTTGCCGAAGGCCTCGACATTCACGCCATGACGGCGTCCGAAATGTTTGGCGTGCCGATTGAGGGCATGCCCCCAGAGGTGCGTCGCCGCGCCAAAGCGATCAACTTCGGCATTATCTATGGCATTTCGGCTTTTGGTCTGGCCAACCAGCTTGGCATTTCCCGCGAAGAAGCAGGCGCCTATATCAAACAATATTTCGAGCGTTTCCCCGGCATCCGCGATTATATGGAAGCCACCAAAAAGCAGGCGCGTGAAACCGGACTTGTGACGACCATTTTCGGGCGCAAGTGCCATTATCCGCGCATCACATCCTCAAACCCCTCTGAACGCGCTTTCAACGAGCGCGCGGCGATCAATGCGCCTATTCAGGGCTCGGCATCCGACATCATCCGCCGCGCCATGGTGCGCATGGATGATGCGCTGGAAGAAGCCGGTCTGGCGGCACGCATGCTGTTGCAGGTGCATGACGAACTGGTGTTCGAAGTGCCGGAATCAGAGATCGAGCCGACGATCAAAATCGTGCGCCGTGTCATGGTCGATGCACCCCACCCGGCTGTGCAACTCTCGGTGCCGCTGCAGGTCGATGCCAAAGCCGCTGCCAATTGGGATGAAGCGCATTAAGGGCCTCTTGATCACGCGCGCCATTCCAGCCAATCTATTCGTCATTGCGAGCGAAGCGAAGCAATCCAGAGGCCTCACGCATTGCCTCTGGATTGCTTCGTCGCTTCGCTCCTCGCAATGACGACGGAGAGATTGCGCGTGAACAAATTTATTTCTGCCCTTTGTGTTGGTCTTTTCTGTGCCTCGCCCGCCTTCGCGGCTGAAGGGCTCGATGGCGCCAGGCTCTCGGCCCTTTGGGCGCTCCCCTTTGCTGGCATGTTGCTGTCGATTGCGCTGGGGCCGCTGCTCTTTGCCGATATCTGGCATCATCATTACGGCAAGATCGCTGGGCTCTGGGCTGCTTTGATCATTGTGCCTCTGGCAGCTCTCTATGGTTTCGATGCCACGGCGCATGTCGTCTTTCACACCGCTGCGCTTGAATATGTGCCTTTCATCCTGATGCTGACCGCGCTGTTCACAGCAGCGGGTGGTCTGGTTCTGCGCGGCAATCTGCATGGCGCGCCGCTGCTCAACACGGGGCTTCTCGCTTTGGGCACTGTGCTTGCCAGCGTGATTGGCACAACGGGCGCCTCGATGGTGCTGATCCGCCCCTTGTTGCGCGCCAATGACAATCGTCGCCACAATGTGCATGTCGTCGTGTTCTTCATTTTCCTTGTGTCAAATATCGGCGGCTCGCTGACACCCATTGGCGATCCGCCCTTGTTTCTGGGCTTCCTGCGGGGTGTTTCGTTTGGGTGGACGCTGACCCATCTGTGGCCTGAGACACTCTTTGCCAGCGCCACATTGCTCGCTCTGTTTTTTGCGATCGATACATGGCTCTATGCCAAAGAAGGCGTTGTTGCCCCTGACCCGACGCCTGATTCAAAACTGTCTGTTACAGGCCTCATCAATCTCGTGCTGATCGGCATCGCTGTTGGCGCTGTCATTATGAGCGGCATCTGGAAGCCCGGCATCGCGTTTGAAATATACGGCACCAAACTCGAGCTGCAGAATCTTCTGCGCGAAGCAGTCATGATCGGCGTCACCTTCGCTTCGTTGGCGCTGACCAAACAAGATGATCGCGCGCTGAATGGATTTGAATGGGGCCCGATTGAAGAAGTCGCTAAATTGTTTGCCGCGATCTTCATCACCATTGTCCCCGTGATGGCCATGCTGGCGGCTGGCAAGCACGGCGCTTTTGCGCCACTTGTCGCGCTGGTGACCAATGCCAATGGCGCGCCTGACAATGTCGCTTTCTTCTGGCTGACAGGCGCGCTCTCGTCATTCCTCGACAATGCGCCGACCTATCTTGTCTTCTTTGAATTGGCGGGCGGTGATCCCTCGCATCTCATGACAGATATGGCGATGACACTGGCGGCTGTCTCACTGGGTTCGGTTTTCATGGGCGCCAATACCTATATCGGCAATGCGCCCAATTTCATGGTCTATGCCATTGCGCGGCGCGCAGGCGTGAACATGCCCAGCTTCTTTGGCTATATGCTCTGGTCGGGCGGGATTCTCATTCCGCTGTTTCTGGCCGTGACGTTTCTGTTTATGAAGTGACGCGTATCTGCGACGAAGCAATCAGGAAGGCTGCTCGTGAGGCTCTGGATTGCTTCGCTTCGCTCGCAATGACGAAATAAAAACGCCGCTCTCTCGAGCGGCGTTTTTATTTCGAGAACAAGGTGCAACTTATTCAGCTGCGATCTTGGAGACCGGTGCGGCTTGGCGCACCTTTTCGTCAACATGGCTTTCGAAGTTGACGAAGTTCTTCTTGAACATTTCGCGCAGGTGCTTCGCGGTCGCGGCGAATTCTGACTTCGATGCCCATGTCTTGACCGGGTCAAGAATGTGCGGCTCGACGCCGGGCACGGACACGGGAACAGCCAGACCGAAATAGGGGTCGGTGCGGAATTCCACCTTCGACAGCGAACCATCGAGTGCGGCTGTCAGCAGGCGGCGTGTCACGCGGATCGGCATGCGGCGGCCTGTGCCTTCCTTGCCACCGGTCCAGCCGGTGTTGAGGAGCCAGCAATCGGCATGATGCTTGGCGATGAGCTCGCGCAGCAGATTTCCGTATTCGGACGGATGCAGCGGCAGGAAGGGATGACCGAAGCAGGTCGAGAAGGTTGCTTCCGGTTCTGTCACGCCCTTTTCAGTGCCGGCCACTTTGGCGGTGTAGCCCGAGAGGAAGTGATACATGGCCTGTGCCGGATCAAGCTTCGAGATCGGAGGCAGAACGCCGAAAGCGTCGCAGGTCAGCATGATGATATTTTTGGGATGACCCGAACGACCCGTTGGCGATGCATTCGAGATGAAGTCGAGCGGATAAGCGATGCGGGTGTTTTCTGTCTTCGAATCATCGTCGAAGTCAGGCAGGCGGGTGATCGGATCGAGAACGACGTTCTCCATCACCGTGCCGAAGCGCTCGGTCGTCGAATAGATTTCGGGTTCAGCTTCACGCGACAGCTTGATCGCCTTGGCGTAGCAGCCGCCCTCAAAATTGAAGACGCCTTCCTTCGACCAGCCATGCTCGTCGTCGCCGATGAGGATGCGGTTGGGATCAGCCGAGAGTGTGGTCTTGCCGGTGCCCGACAGGCCGAAGAAAATGGCGACTTCGCCTTCCTTCGACACGTTCGCCGAGCAATGCATCGGCATGACGTTCTGCTTGGGCAGAATGTAGTTGAGATAGGTGAAGACCGACTTCTTCATTTCGCCAGCGTAGCTGGTGCCGCCGATCAGCATGATCTTGCGGGTGAAGTCGATGGCGACGATCGTTTCCGACTTGCCGCCGTGGCGCTTGGGATCATTCTTGAAGGTCGGCAGATCAATGATCGTCAGATCCGACGTGTAGTTGAGAACTTCCTCGCGGGTCGGGCGGATCAACAGATTGCGGATGAACAGCGAGTGCCAAGCGAATTCGCAAATGACGCGCGGCTTGCAACGGAAGGCCGGATCAGCGCCACCGTAGAGATCCTGAACGAACAGGTCCTTGCCTTCAGCATGTTTGATGAAGTCGGCGAGGAGATTTTCGAACTGCTCGGGTGTGACGGAATTGTTGTTTTCCCACCAGATGACATTCTCGGTGTTGGCGTCGCGGACAGTGTGCTTGTCCTTCGGCGAACGGCCGGTGTGAATGCCGGTCTCGGCATTGATGGCGCCACCGGGCACGATCACCGCTTCACCGCGGCGGATCGACTCCTCGTAAAGCATCGGAGCTTCGAGGTTGTAGGAGACAGTTCCGAGGTTCTTGAAACCGAATTTTTCGATCCCGAACGCCGGATTGAAAGTGCCGATCTGCTTCATCGCCGTCTCCAGATGCACCGTGCCGGGCCGATGGGCCAAGAGGGTCACGGTTTCCATGATTAGATGAGCGGACCCTTTATTCCCCAGCGGCCGGAAGGGCAAGGGCACAGATCACAAAGGCGTCACAAAGCCTTTTATCGTTGCACTGCACAATATTATTGAACCTCAGGCCCTTGCTTGGGTTGCGAGCGCCACCAGCGTCTCGCGCAGCTCCTGCGGGCCGGAAATGGGGCTGGGGAAAACCAGCCGCGCGGTCTGATCACCCAAGGCCAGATCCATCCCCTCGGGGTCAAGACCAGAGGCCCGCCAGCGCCCGGACGGGGCCCCACACAGCTTTTCGGCGTAAAGCGCCAGCGCCTCGCCATGGTCCTCATTCATATGGGCCAGCGCCCCCTCTTCAGCCTCTGCCAGCGCGGCGGCTCCGGTCACATCGAGCAGGAGCTGTGGGCCGGCATAGGTCGCGGCCTTGGCAAAACCGCCATTCAGATGGGCTTTGTCCACCTCCAGCCGCCAGAAAGAGAAATCGCCGAAATCCGCATAAAGGGCAGATTTGGGGTGGCGGGCGAGAAAACGGGTGCGGGCGGCCAACCGCTCCTCCCCCTCGAGCTGGCGGGCCTTGCCCGAGACAGTCAGGCGGGGATGGGCCAGCGGGTCGCCCTTGCCCGTCTGGGCCAGCAGGAGCGAGGCGCGGCCGTCTTTCAGCAAATATTGGGTGTGGGCCGAGAGGCCGGACATCAGCAAAAGCGGGGCGCCATCAAAAGCGGTGGCCACATTGACCAGCGAGGCGAAGGGGGCCCCTGCCGCATCCACAGTTGCCAGAGAGCCCGCGCGGATGGCGCGCAGCAGGCGGCGCGCCTCGGCCAGCCCGTCATAGCCGGGCGGCAGCTCAAAGGTCCGTGGCTCTTGCGAGGGGGTCTGGGTCATCTCTTGGGTCTCCGGATGCCTTCGGTGGTGATTTCAGACACGCATACCTATATAATGGGTGCCAATGGCGCAGCCCAATGGGAATGGACTGAACCTTTCGGCAAAGACCAAGTTTTACCGCAGTGTCGTCACATTTCGGCCTGCAAACATGCCGATTCTAGACCTTGCGGCCAGACCGACCGCAGCATCGGCCCGCTTCCGGGCCCAGTCAGGTTGAAGACCCATGCCCACCATTGCTCTCGTCGACGACGACCGCAACATTCTCACCTCCGTCTCCATCGCCCTCGAGGGCGAAGGATACCGCGTGCAGACCTATACCGATGGCGCCAGCGCGCTCGACGGATTGAAAACCAATCCGCCGGACCTTGCGATTTTCGACATCAAAATGCCGCGCATGGACGGAATGGAATTGCTGCGCCGCCTGCGCCAGAAATCCGATCTGCCGGTGATCTTTCTCACCTCGAAAGATGAAGAGATCGACGAGCTCTTTGGCTTGAAAATGGGTGCGGATGATTTCATCCGCAAACCATTCTCGCAGCGCCTGCTGGTGGAGCGTGTCAAAGCCATCCTGCGCCGCGCCAATCCGAAAGAAGCCGCCACGCAGAAAGAATCAGAAGCCAAGCTCCTCGAGCGCGGCCTTTTGAAAATGGACCCCGAGCGCCACACCTGCACGTGGAAGGGTGAACCCGTCACACTGACCGTGACCGAATTTCTCATCCTGCAAGCGCTTGCCACCCGCCCCGGCGTGGTGAAGAGCCGCAATTCGCTGATGGATGCCGCCTATGATGATCAGGTCTATGTCGATGACCGCACAATCGACAGCCACATCAAACGGCTGCGCAAGAAATTCAAAGTCGTCGATGATGATTTTGAAATGATCGAGACGCTCTATGGTGTCGGCTATCGCTTCAAAGAAGCCTGAAGCCACCTTCTGAGCGAGACAGAGTTTCAGATGGCGGCGCAAGCCGCCATCTTTGTGAGACGGAGTAACATGAGCGTCGAGGCGCAAAAAGACGGGATCAGCCATCTGCCGCTGCGCGAAGAGCGTGAGCAGAAGCGCTGGCGTTTGCGCTTGCGCCGGTTTGTCTCCTCTCTTGCGGCGCGTTTTTCATCCTCGCTGACACGCCGTATTCTGGTGCTCAACATTGGCGGCCTTGTCGCGCTGCTGTTGGGCTTTCTCTATCTCAACCAGTTTCGCGCCGGACTCATTGAAGCGCGCGTGCAAAGTTTGCAGACGCAAGGCGAAATCATTGCCGCTGCCGTTGCTGCCTCCGCGACGGTCGAAACAGATTCTCTGGCGATTGATCCGGAAAAACTTTTGCAGCTGGCGCCGGGCCAATCCTATGGCTATCGCGATGAAGATGGCGGTCTCGAATTTTCGATCAACCCCGAGCGCATCGGCCCTGTGTTGCGCCGCCTTGTGTCGCCCACGCGCACGCGTGCGCGCATTTATGACCGCGACGGCTATCTGCTGATCGACTCGCGTTCACTCACGGCGCGCTCCAATATTTTGCGCTTTGATCTTCCAGCGCTGGGTCAGGATGACAAGCCTGCGACTTTTGCCGAGCGGTGGTGGACGCAAGCCAAACGCTGGTTCTCCTCCAGCGAATTGCCACTGTATGAAGATATTGGTGCTGCCAATGGGCGCGCCTATCCGGAAGTCGATCATGCGCTCAGCGGCACCGCGACTTCCATTGTGCGCGTCAATGCGCGTGGCGAAACCATCGTCTCGGTGGCTGTGCCGGTGCAACGGTTCCGCGCGGTGCGTGGCGCTTTGCTGTTGTCCACGCAAGGCGGTGACATTGACAAGATCATCGCTTCCGAACGCTGGGCGATTTTCCGCGTCTTTCTTGTCTCTGCGGGCGTGATGTTCCTGCTGTCGATTTTTCTGGCCGGCACAATTGCAGGCCCGATGCGCCGTCTGGCGGAAGCGGCCGATCGCGTGCGCCGTGGTATCAAATCGCGTCAGGAGATTCCCGACTTCACTGACCGCGCCGATGAAATCGGCCATTTGTCAGGCGCGCTGCGCGACATGACCAAGGCGCTCTATAATCGCATCGAAGCGATTGAAAGTTTTGCCGCTGATGTGGCGCATGAGTTGAAAAATCCGCTGACCTCTTTGCGCAGTGCCGTCGAAACCTTGCCGCGCGCCAAAACAGAAGAATCCAAAGCGCGTCTGCTGGATGTCATCCAGCATGATGTGAAACGCCTGGATCGTCTGATCAGCGATATTTCGGATGCCTCACGCCTTGATGCCGAATTGGCGCGCGCCGATTATGAACCGCTGGATCTCGTCAAATTGCTCACCGCGATTCAGGATTTCGCCAATCAAGCAAAAAACAATGATGGCGTAAGTGTCTCGCTCGACATTGCGCCACCTGAACCCGCACGCCATGGCAGCGATTATTTTGTGCTGGGGCATGATTCACGCCTTGGCCAAGTCATCACCAATCTGATTGACAATGCACGCTCGTTCTCCGAGCCCGGCAGCCATGTCCGCATGGCTCTGCGCCGCGCCCGCGCTCTGGCGCGCAACGGGCAATGGCAAGAGGGCATTGAAATCATCGTGGATGATGATGGTCCCGGCATTCCCGAACATGCGATGGAGCGCATTTTCGAGCGCTTCTACACCGACCGTCCCAATCAGGGCTTTGGCCAGAACAGCGGCCTTGGCCTGTCGATCTCGCGCCAGATTGCCGAAGGCCACGGCGGCACGATCAGCGCACAAAATCGCACAGATGCGCTTGGCAAAATTCTGGGTGCCCGTTTTGTCGTCTGGCTACCCGCCGCCAAATGAGGCCGCCTTTTCCCACCATCCACGCCTGCGCGCTGCTTGTGGGCGATGCTGGCCTTCTGATCCGTGGTGCATCGGGCAGTGGCAAATCATCTCTGACGCTGGCGCTTCTGGCCGCCGCTCAAGCGCAAGGGCGCTTCGCACGCCTTGTGGCTGATGATCGGGTCGGCCTAACAAAGACCGATGGACAGCTGCTGGCCTCCCCTCATCCGGTGATTGCTGGCCGGATCGAACAGCGGGGGGTCGGTATTTTGAGCCTTCCGCACCAATCTGCGGCGCGCCTCACCCATGTCGTGGATCTGGTCCCGGAGGCGCAATTGCCCGCCCGACCAGAGGGACGAATCACATTGGAGGGGGTGGAGCTTGGCCATTTTGTCATCCCGGCGGGGGTGCCTATGGAAGCCGCGGCGCAAGCCCTCCTCGCAAAAATTTAACCCTGCAGCGGGTTTGACCTGCTCATTTTGCTTGCCAATTCGTTCGCGACGCACAAAATGGCGGCCCTCGGTCAGGGCCTCCTATGACATGTCTTGGCCCGACCTCTCGTGGCGTCATTCTGCAGGAAGTGTGAACCGGATGATTGGCATGGTCCTCGTGACCCACGGCCACCTCGCGACCGAGTTTCGCGCGGCTTTGGAACATGTCGTCGGTCCGCAAAAGCAGATCGAGACGATCACCATTGGCCCCGAAGACGATATGGAACAGCGCCGCAAAGATATTATGGCGGCGGTGAGCCATGTCGACAGCGGCGGTGGCGTTGTTGTGTTGACCGACATGTTCGGTGGCACACCCTCCAATCTGGCCATTTCGGTGATGGAAGGCCCCGCCGTTGATGTGGTGGCGGGCATCAATCTGCCCATGCTGATCAAACTGGCTTCGGTGCGCGAAGAGGCAAGCCTTGAGCAAGCCGTCATTCAGGCGCAGGATGCAGGTCGCAAATATATTTCTGTGGCCAGCCGGATTCTGAACGGGAAATGACCAACACGACCGAAGACGGGCAACCTTGCCCTCCAGCCCCCGCCTGTATCGACGGCATTGCCCGCGAAATGGCGATCATCAATAAAAAAGGTCTGCACGCCCGCGCGACCGCAAAATTCGTTCAATGCGTCGAGCAATTCGATGCGGACGTCACAGTGACACGCTGTGGTGAAAGTGTCGGCGGCCTGTCGATCATGGGTATTCTGACTTTGGGTGCGGGCATCGGCACGACGATCAGCGTCTGCGCGCGTGGACCCCAAGCGCAAGACTGCATCGATGCACTCGATGCACTGGTCGCCAATCGTTTTGGCGAAGACGAATAGACAGCCGTCATTGCGAAGAGCGCAAGGCGCGCCGATATTCGATCAAGCCCGCCGTGCTGCCATCGAGTGACGATGTGTCAGCTTTGTCATCGGCCACAATCGGCGCAAGACGGTTGCAAAGCTCTTTGCCCAGCTCCACGCCCCATTGATCAAAAGCATTGATGTCCCACACCGCTGATTGCACAAAGACCTTGTGCTCATAAAGCGCCACAAGGCGCCCGAGCATGCGCGGGTCAAGGCGGTGATATAAAAACAGGCTCGAGGGACGATTGCCGGCAAACACTTTATGTGGCGCAAGCTCTGCGATCTGGGCTTGCGAAAGACCTTGCTTGCGCAACAGACTTTCAACCTCGTGACGCGAGCGCCCGCACATCAAGGCTTCTGATTGCGCCAGACAATTGGCAACCAGCAGATCGTGATGATGGGCATCAGCCGCAACAGGTTCTGCAGCCAGCAGGAAATCAACAGGAATGACATCCGTGCCCTGATGCAGCATCTGGAAGAAAGCATGCTGGCCATTGGTGCCAGGCTCGCCCCAGATCACAGGTGCAGTGGCAAACGATACCAGCGCGCCATCATGCGTCACGGATTTCCCGTTCGATTCCATATCGAGCTGCTGCAAATAGGCCGGAAAACGGGCCAAGCGCTGATCATAGGGAATGACGGCATGTGAGCCGAAGCCCCAGACATTACGATACCAAATGCCGATCAGACCCATCAGCACGGGGATGTTTTCCTGCAAGGGCGCGTTACAGAAATGATCATCGACTTCATGACCGCCCCGCAGAAAATCATCGAAATGTTCCGGACCGATCGCAATCGCAAGGGCTAGACCGATGGATGACCAGAGCGAATAGCGCCCGCCCACCCAATCCCAGAAACCGAACACGCGCTCTGCGCGAATGCCGAACTTTTCGACCAGATCAAGCTTGGTGGAGACAGCCGCAAAATGATCGCCGACCGCAGCCTCACCCAAGACTGCAGCAACACGCGCGCGGGCGCTTTGCGCATTGGTCATGGTTTCTTGTGTCGTGAATGTCTTTGACGAGATGATAAACAGTGTTGTCGAAAGATCGAGTTTTTCGAGCGTGTCGGATAAATCAGCACCATCGACATTCGACACAAAATGCGTGGTCAGCCCCTTCTTGGCAAAAGGCGACAGCGCACGCGCCGCCATAGCCGGCCCCAGATCTGATCCGCCAATGCCGATGTTCACAACATCGGTAAACGGCTTGCCTGTTGAGC
The DNA here is from genome assembly GCA_947456315.1 of Beijerinckiaceae bacterium. Lineage (GTDB taxonomy): Bacteria > Pseudomonadota > Alphaproteobacteria > Rhizobiales > Beijerinckiaceae > Terripilifer. The sequence continues at coordinate 10,628 of CANGRU010000007.1, forward strand.
CGCGCAGCTCGCCTGCACGCACGGCGCGCGCAAAGCCATAGAGCTTTTCGCGCATGGCAAAAATGTCGGGCATGACATCACGGCCCTCGACCTGCACGGCCTTGCCCGAAAAATTGCGCAAAGCCATATGCAGTGCGGGGCGACTTTCCGTGTTGTTGACACGCGCGCCAGAAAAAAGTGCTTCGCGTTTTTCTTCGAGACCTGCCGCACGCGCCAGCGTGATGAGATGCGCCAAAGTGGCATCATTCAGTCTGTGCTTGGAATAATCGAACAGGAGATCGCCAAGCCGCAGGCTCAGACGCTCAAAGCGGCCGGGATCGGCAGCAAAAAGATCCACGACCCTCTGGTGGCCCATTTCGACGCGATGCGCCTCAAGCGCCGCCAGCGCCGTCATCACCTGTTTTTTTGCCATCATCTCATCCGTTGTTCCGGGGCAATCGCGCCACCATGACGCAATCTTGTGGACCCAGCGTTAACGCGCCGGCGGTGGCCTCGGGTCACCACCTCCTGTATGGAGAAGCCGCGCGACCCGCCTTTGCTCTCCGGAACCCGATTTTCATGGCCCCTCCTCCCCTTCTCCTGTTGCAGGACATTACCCTCACCATTGGCGGCAAGCCGCTGCTGGAGGGCGCGGAGCTGTCGGTCAGCCAGGGCGAACGCACCTGCCTCGTCGGGCGCAACGGGTCGGGCAAGTCGACCTTGCTCAAAATCGCCGCCGGACTCATCGAAAAGGATGGCGGGACACGGTTTTTCCAGCCTGATGCCACCGTGCGCTATCTGCCCCAAGAGCCCGATCTGTCCGGCTTTGCCACCGTGCTCGCCTATGTGGAAGCGGGCCTTGGACCGGGTGACGAGCCCTATCGCTGCCAATATTTGCTCAATGAACTGGGCATGACCGGCGAGGAAGACCCTGCCCATCTGTCGGGTGGCGAGGCGCGCCGCGCGGCGCTGGCGCGCGTGCTGGCACCCGAGCCTGATCTGATTTTTCTGGATGAGCCGACCAACCATCTCGATCTGCCCGCCATTGAATGGCTGGAAACCGAACTGGCCTCGCTGCGCTCTGCGCTGGTGCTCATCAGCCATGATCGGCGCTTTCTGCAAAATCTCTCGCGCACGACCGTCTGGCTCGACCGTGGGCGCACCAAGAAACTCGACCGCGGGTTTGGCGAATTTGAGGCATGGCGCGACAAGCTGCTGGAAGAAGAAGAAATCCAGCGCCACAAGCTCGACCGGCTCATCGTCAATGAAGAACATTGGGTGCGCCATGGCGTCAGCGCGCGGCGCAAGCGCAATATGGGTCGCATGGCCCGCCTCTCAGATCTGCGCTCCGAACGGCGCGATGCGCGCAAATCCGTAGGTGATGTGAAGATCACCGTCAGCGAAGGCCGCACATCCGGCAAGCTGGTGCTGGAAGCCGAGAGCGTTTCCAAAAGCTATGGCGAGCGCGCAATTGTGAAAGATTTTTCGCTGCGCCTGCTGCGTGGTGATCGGCTCGGCATTGTCGGCCAGAATGGCGCGGGCAAAACCACTTTGCTCAATCTGATGACCGGCGTTCTGGAACCTGACAGCGGCACCATCCGTCTGGGCGCCAATCTCGAAATGGCGACGCTGGATCAAAGCCGCAAAACGCTCAAAGAGGATTGGACGCTGAAAGATGCGCTCACCAAGAGCGGCGGCGATTATGTCGAGATCAATGGCGAGAAGAAGCATGTTATCGGCTATATGAAGGACTTTCTCTTCGCGCCCGAACAAGCCCGCACGCCGATCTCGCGCCTGTCGGGTGGCGAGCGTGGCCGCCTGATGCTGGCGCGCGCCATGTCCTTGCCGTCGAATTTTCTGGTGCTCGACGAGCCGACCAATGATCTTGATCTCGAGACGCTCGATCTCTTGCAAGAGATGATCACCGACTACAAAGGCACAGTGATTGTCGTCAGCCATGATCGTGATTTTCTGGATCGCGTCGCCACCTCTGTGATTGTCGCCGAAGGTGAAGGCAAGTGGATTGAATATGCCGGTGGCTATTCCGACATGGTGACGCAACGCGGACACGGGGTCAGTGCCTCTGCTCCCCCGGCGCCAAAAGCGAAAAATGCCAATCAGCAAAATCGCGGCTCGGGCGGCGGCGCAAAAAAAGAAAAGCTGTCGTTCAAACACAAACACGCGCTGGAAACGCTGCCCGGCCGCATCGCAGAGATGCAGGCCAAGCGTGACCTGTTGCTGGCGAAACTGGCCGAACCATCTCTCTACGCCAATGACCGCGTCACCTTCGACAAAACCTCAGCCCTGCTGGCCGAGGCCGAGAAGAAGATCGCGACCTGGGAACAAGAATGGCTCGAACTCGAAATGCTGCGCGAGGAGCTTGAAGGCTGAGGCCTCTGCGGTCATGATCCATCCCAACAGGGTGCCGGAATGAGCGCCCCGAGGGAGGATTTGATGTCGAAGCTGTTTAGCGCGCCCTTGGCCGCATCTCTTGTCTGCGCCGCCCTTCTGGGGCTCGCACCCGCCTCGGCCCAGACCCCCAATGACATCGCCAGCTGGCCCAACCGCCCCATCACCCTGATTGCCCCCCAGCCTGCGGGCGGTGGCTTTGATACGGTGGCCCGTGTGGTTGCTGATCGCATGCGGCCCATCATTGGCCAGACCATTGTGGTGGAAAATCGCACGGGGGCTGGCACGCGCGTGGGCACACAATCGGCCGCCAAGGCGCCCGCTGACGGCTACACGCTGATGATTGGTGCGCTCTCCAATATGGCGCTCAACCCCGGCCTTTATGACAATCTGCCCTATGACCCGATCAAGGATTTCAAACTCGTCGGCATGGCGGTGACATGGTCTTACACATTGGTGGCGCGCAAAGGCCTGCCGATGAACAGCCTGAAAGAAGTCATTGCCTATGCCAAGGACAATCCGGGCAAGCTGACCTATGCGTCAGCTGGTATGGGATCGGGTCAGCATATTGCGGCCGCTGTGACAGAAAAATTATCCGGCGTGAAACTGACGCATGTGCCCTATCGCGGTTCGCAAGATGCCTATCAGGATATTCTGGGTGAACGCGTCGATCTGTTCTTTGATATTTCGTCCGCCGCCAAATCGCAGGTCGATGCGGGCACTGTGAAAGCACTCGCTGTCTCCTCGAAAGAACGCCAACCCATTCATCCCGATGTGCCCAGTGTTTTTGAAACCGGAGTAGCTCCCCTCGATATGGAAAGCTGGTTTGGTCTGTTTGCACCGGCTGGCACGCCTGAACCTATTCTTGTGAAATTGCGCGCTGCCATGGCGCAAGTCATGGCCATGCCCGATGTGCAAGAGCTGTTTGCCAAAAGCGGCGGACAAGTTTCAAAAGCCAGCTTTGCTGACGCAGAAGCGAAAGTGCGCAGCGATATTGAACGCTGGACGAATCTGATCCGCGATGCGGGTGTGAAGGGCGATTGATCTCTGTCTCTCCACCAGACCCATGAAAGACTGACATGACCCTTTTCAAAAGAACCCTGCTGCAGGCTGCGATCTTGGCATCTGCGATCGTTGCATCTGCCAGCGCGCATGCTGATGCGATTGCTGATTTCTACCGCGGCAAGACGATGCAAATGATCATCGCCACATCACCGGGTGGCGACTATGACACACGCGGGCGCTTGCTTGCCCGACATATGGCGCGCCTCATCCCCGGCGAGCCCACCATCATTCCGCAAAATATGCCGGGTGGTGTTGGCATTGCGGCCGCCAATCACATGGCCAATGCGGCGCCGCGTGACGGAACCATGTTGCACATGCTGATGCAGAACATGCCAGCCCATCAGGCGATTGGCGGGCAGGGCGTGAAATTCGATACACGCAAACTGATCTTCATCGGCAATACAACAGACGCACCCAATGTCATCAATTCCTGGCACACAACCGGCATCACTTCCATCGAACAGGTGAAGACACAGGAGCTGGTCGTGGGCGCAGCCGGCACAGCAACGCCGGCCGCTTATTATCCGGCCGCGCTCAATGCGATGGCTGGCACAAAGTTCAAAATCGTTGCCGGTTATCCCGGCGGCAATGACGTCAATCTGGCGATGGAAAAAGGTGAAGTCGGCGGGCGCGGCTCGAACAGCTGGGCCTCTTATAAAAGCCTGAACCCGAAATGGATCGCCGAAGGCAAGATACATATTCTCGTGCAGATCGGCCTGCAGCGCGCCAAAGACCTGCCCAATGTGCCCTTGCTATTCGAGCTGGCCAGCAATGAGGCTGACCGCGAGGTGCTGCGCTTCATCTCGGCCGATACCGCCATTGCGCGCTCGGCCGTCACCACGCCCGATGTGCCCACAGAGCGTGTCGTGGCCTTGCGCAAGGCCTTTATGGATACCATGAAGGATGACCAGTTTTTGAGCGAAGCCAGCAAGATGGGGATCGATATTTCGCCCCGCTCGGGCGAGGATTCGCAAGCTGTGGCCGATAAGATCGTCGCGGCCCCGGCGGACGTTGTGGCCCGCGCGAAAGTGCTGCTGGAGGGGACCGGAAAATAGGCGCCCTATAGGGCCCGGCTTGAGCCGGACAGGGGCGGGACCGACAGGGTTAACCGAAAGCCTTGAATCTCCTTGCCCTGATCGGGCCTGCGCTTTAGCAAAAAGGCATGTCAAAACAGGCTGACCCCGACGACCGCTATGGCACCCTGCCTCTTCTGAAGAGGCTGGTCAGTGAACATGGACGGCCACATATCCGCGCTTATCTGCTTGCCGCCCTGCTGATGAGCATTGGCGCGGGCGCAACCGCCATGTCAGCCTGGACCCTGAAACCCGTGCTCAACCACATGGTCGAGGGCGAAGGCTTCAACACCCTGCAATATCTGGCGGGCGGCGTGACCGCACTTTTCTTCCTGCGTGGTCTGGCCACCTGGGGCTATCAGGTCGTGCTCGCACGCACGGGCAATCGCATTGTCGCCAGCGTTCAGCGCAAAGTCTACGAACACCTGCTGCAACAGGATATGCGCTTCTTCCAGAGCCGCACGTCGACCGAATTGATGACGCATCTGGCGGGCGCTGCAGGCGGCGTGCGCGATGCTTTGCAAGTCATCATCACCAGTGCAGGCCGCGATCTGCTCACACTCGTCGGCTTGATTGTCGTCATGATTGTGCAAGACCCCATCATGGCGCTGATCGCTTTGTCGATCATGCCGGTCGGCGGATTTGCCCTGAGCCGCCTGATCCGCCGCGTGCGTCAGTCAGCACGCCGCTCTTATGCGGGTTCCGCACAAATTCTGGAAACCATTCAGGAGACGGTGCAGGGCATCCGCATTGTCAAAAGTTTCAATCTCGAAAATGCCATGCGCAAGCGCATGTCGGACGCCGTGCGCGAAGTGGAACGCTCGGTCAATCGCATGGCCAATGGTCAAGCCATCTCGAGTCCTATTTCTGATGCCGTCGCAGGCATTGCGATTGGTGGCGTTATTTTCTACGGCTCCTGGCGCGTATCTGTTGCAGGTGCTGATCCCGGTTCATTCTTTTCTTTCGTGGGCGCACTGCTGATGGCTTATGAGCCAGGCAAAAAAATTGCGCGGCTTAATCTCGATATTCAAAGCGGCCTGACGGGCGCGCGCATTATCTATGAAGTGCTCGACACGCCAGCCCAGGAAGTCCCGCAAGAAGGGCTCCCCAAACTTGATGTCACATCAGGCCGCATCACGTTTGAAAATGTGCGCTTCAGCTATCGTGCGGACGAGCGCGTGCTCGATGGCATCAATCTGATCGCAGAGCCGAATGCGACCACAGCACTTGTTGGCCCGTCGGGTGGTGGCAAATCAACCATCATTGCGATGATCCAGCGCTTCTTCAGACCGGAAGATGGGCGCATCACCATTGATGGACAGAACATCATGGATGTCGATCTGGTCTCGCTGCGCGACAAGATCGGCTTTGTGTCGCAAGACGTGTTCCTGTTTCGCGGCACCATTCGTGACAATATTGCCATGGGCAAAACCGGTGCAACCGACGACGAGATTATTCATGCTGCGCGCATGGCCAATGCGCATGATTTCATCATGGGCTTTGCCACCGGCTATGAGA